>CACIIL010000018.1 GCA_902586695.1 uncultured Alphaproteobacteria bacterium
ATATTTGTCTTTGGTTTTTTCATTTATGTCACATATTGCAATTATTTCAGTTTTTTTATTTTTTTTTATTATTTGCAACCAATTCTTACCCCTTGGACCATAACCAACTAAAATTAATTTAATTTTTTTCATCTAATTTTTTTATCAAACTAATTCCTCTTTGAATTGAAGTCCAGTTATTAAATTTAATTTTATTTTTATAAATAGAGTAGCTTGCATTATGTATTGCCTCTTTATTATAGGTCTTTAATAGATTTTTATGTTTGCTTATTTTTTTCATAATATCAATATCACTTGAGATATATGGTGAGACTAAATTCAATATCTTAAAATTATTATTATTTTTTATTAAAGAATGAATAACATTTGGTATATCTTTTAAATATGTCCAGTCCCTAACAGAATTAAAAGAATTAGTTTTTAATAATTTGTTATTTTCATAACTATTCAACCATTTCTGTATAAGAGAAACATTGATCCTACTCCATTTACTTTTTTCATAACCACAATAAACATTACCCAATCTTAATATAGTTAATTTTATTTTATTTTTTGTACAAAATTCTCTACATATATTTTCAGAAATTAATTTGGACTTAGAATAAAGATCTTTACCTGATGTTTTAGATCTTTCATTATAATTTAATTTTTTACAATTTCTATAAACTGCAGTAGAGCTAATGTAGAAAAACTTTTTGGTTTGCATTTTTTTTGCAAGAATTAGAGCTTTTTTAGTTAGCTTAATATTTGCATTTAACAGACTATTAGATTTAAATTTATTTGGTTTTGTAATAGCTGAATTATGAATAAATATTTCAACATTACTAAATTTTGTAAATGTATTTTTTAAAAGTAAATCAAACTTTAATTTATTTATATTTTCTAATTTAGATATTCTGTAAGAAAAGTTGATATCATTTGCATAAATAAAATAACTAAGACTTCCTAGAACATTTGTTAATTCAGATCCAACAAGACCTCCTGCTCCAGTTATAAAAATTTTTTTTATTTTATATTCCTTGGTAAGATTTGAATTTTTCTAATTCATCTTCAGTATAAACTTGCATTAATTCTACTTCAATATTGTCAACTTCATTATCTAAAAAAGCAATAAATCCCTCAGGATGGGGATGCTTACCAGTTACTTTACACGCTTTACATTCACGAAGCGTGGCACCTTCATCAATCATTGTTTTGATAGAATCCTCAAGATTCTTAACTACATAACAAATATGATGGAGGCCGCCTTGGCCTCTCTCTTTTATCCATTTGTTAAATCTGCCATCCTGATCTTGTGATTGACAAAGTTGATATTCAACTTCACCTATGTTAAATACAGCCACTCTAGTTCTTGATTTAGGCATATCCTGAATTTCTACATCGTTAGATATCCCAATAAAATTTTTATAAAATTGAAGAGACTTTTCTATATCTTCAACTGCAAAAGCCATATGCTTGATTTCAACTATTTCATTTTTTGGATCATTTATCATATGCTTTCTGCTACTTTTTGAATTCTAGCTACTGCTTCTTTAATTCTGTCTGCAGGTTGAGTTAATGAAAATCTTACAAAATCATCGCAATGATCTCCGTATAATCCTCCTGGATAAATAATAACTTTACCCTCCTCTAATAATTTTAAACAAAAATCAGTTGCATTCAATCCTGTCTTAGAAACATCTGCATAAACATAATAACCTCCTTGTGGTTCTGAATAAGGTATATTTAATTGGTCTAATCCTTCACATAGAATTTCACATCTTTCTTGCATAATATTCTGCATATTTATAACACAATCCTGAGGACCTTTTAGTGCAGCTAAAGCTGCATGCTGACTTACTGCAGGTGCACAAATAGCAAACCCATGATGTATTTCTCCTAAATGAGTAATTAATTTTTTCGGACCCGCAAAATATCCTACTCTCCATCCTGTCATACAATAAGCTTTAGAAAAACCATTAAGGGTTATAGTTCTCTCAAACATTTCTGGTAAAGCAGCCACTGGTTGAGCTGAATGATTTCCAAATGTAAGACGAGAATATATCTCATCAGATATAACTATTAGATCGTGTTTAATAGCAAGCTTTGACAACTTTACAACTTCTTCATATGGTGTCACTGCTCCTGTCGGATTACAAGGATTTATAATAACCATTATTTTAGTTTTATCTGTTATTAATGGTTCAACAGCCTCTGCTGACATAGCAAAATTGTTATCGATATAAGTTTTAACCATTATAGGATTGGCTTCAGCTAATTCAGCAGCTTGAAAATATGGGTTATAACCGGGTGCAACAGCAATCATTTCATCACCTGCATTTAGTATACCAAGAGCAATAGCAAACATTGCTTCTTGTCCCCCAGCGGTTACAACTATTTCATCTTCGTTATATTTAGCACCACCATTATTCAATATATCTGTGCAAATTTCCTTTCTTAGTTCAGGCATCCCCATAGGATGAGTATAATGTGTTGCACCGTTATTTAATGCATTAATACCTGCATCTATTATATGTCTTGGGGTATCTAAGTCTGTATCACCTCTTCCCATTGCAATAACATCATCAAGTTTTTGTTGGATATTCCACATCTGTGTCACAATATTCGACTTATGATCTTTAATTCTTGAGGCTACAAAATTTTTCTTAATCATTTTAAAATTTTACTCCATAAACTTGGCTTGCTTTATTTTTTAAATAATCAATGTATGGATTTGGATTCAAAGTTTCACCAGTTGATTTTTCTAAAAGTTCATTTCTTGAATACCTTCTTCCATGCTGATGTATATTGGAGCTTAACCATTTTAATAATGGCGAGTAATTTGCATTATTGATTTGATTTTGAATTTCGGGTTCTTTCTTTTTCATTGCATCGATTAATTGTGCGGCCATTACATTTCCAATTGTATAATTACAAAATGTTCCAAACTGCCCTCCAGACCAATGAATGTCTTGCAAAACTCCCGAACTGTCATCAGGAACTTCTAAGCCAAGGTGTTTTTTAATTTGATCATTCCAAACATGAGGCAAATCAGATACTTTTAAGCTTTTATCTACAAGCATACTTTCAATATCAACTCTTAACATTATATGAAAGTCGTAAGTTGATTCGTCTGACTCCACTCTAATTAAACTAGGTTCAATAACATTAACTGCTTTAAAAAAATCTTCATCAGATACATCCTTTAATGTTTCAGGAAAACAATTAAATAATTCTTCATAATGATTTTCCCAAAAAATTTTACTTCTGCCAATATGATTCTCATATAGTCTAGATTGTGATTCATGTGCTCCAAAACTGACTCCACCAACAGCATAAAAACTTAAAAAATCAGTAGCCATCGCAGATCGGGTATATTTTTTATTTATATTTTGCTCATAAATTCCATGACCTGCTTCATGAAGAGTGCCAAAAAGAGAAGGATTAATAAAATTTTTATAATATCTTGTAGTAATTCTAACATCTTCTCTGGTAAATGATATTTCAAAAGGATGAACTGTACTGTCAAGTCTTCCTCTTTCAAAATCATATCCAAATTTTTTTGCTATACTTGTTGAAAACTCAATTTGTTTATCAATTGGATATTCTTTGTATAAAAAAGTTTTATTTGGTTGATCAATTTTTGATGTCACTTCAAGAATTTCACCCAAACCCTTTTTAAGAACTTCAAATAATTTTTTAAGAGAGTTAACTGATTCACCTGGTTCAAATCTCTGCATTAATGCATCATAAGGATGATCACTAAATCCAATACAATGAGCCTGTTCAATTGCTATATTTACCTGCTCTTCAAGAAAAGGTTTAAAGATACTAAAATCTTTTTTTTCACGAGCCTCAGCCCAAGCATTATGAGCGAGTGGTTCCAATTCAGCTTTTCTAACTTGGATTTTTTCAGGAATTTTATCGTGATATTCAATTGCTTCACTAAGATGTAACAAAGTTTTTTTTTCAAAAGTGTCGTTATCTAAGTTATGAGTTTCATTTTTTGAATCATCGAGAAGTTTTCTCATTTTAGAAGATAGTAATATCTCTCTTGCTACTGAAGTTAAGGTTCCAACCTGTAAACCTCTACTATTTGCACCTTGTTTCGGCATTTTTGTTCTTGAGTCCCAAATTAATACTGACATAGTGTTTAATATGTCATTAAATCTGTTTATTTCATGATTTAAGTTTTGAAATGCAGTACCCATAATTATTTGTATCTAAAACGTTTTCTTAATTTAAGAAATAGATAAATTATCATTTTAGTGGTGATAATTTTGCAATATATTTTTTGGTTGTAGTTTACTTTTAATCATCACTAAAGTGACAATTTTGTTATTTTTTATTTAAATTAAACAAGTTATTTCTAAAAGTGTGATTTCAAATATTAAAACTAATGAAAAGCAACTTATAAAGATGTCTATCGGTGGGTATGCAACCCAACCATCTTTCAAAAACCCAGGTTACATACCTAACAATGATGGTCAGGCTGTAATTTATCCTGGGATGTTTGGAGTTGTTAATAATGTAAAAGTTGGAGACAAAGCATTTGGCTGGGCTGGAGACCACATAGAGCCAGGTGTTTCTATTGATTCAGAAAATTTAAATGAACATTTTGCATTACATTATTTAGTTTGTACTGGAAATCAGGCTATAGTAAGATCTGGTGAAGCTAAGGGAAGTATTGGAATTGTTACAGGAGAACATGCACGTAATTTAGTTCATTTTAATCAAAAAATACTTAACAAAATATGTATTGGTGATCAAATTGATATAATAACTCATGGTAGAGGTTTAAAGTTATTAGATTTTCCAAATATAGAATTAAAAAAAATTGATCCTAAACTTTTGAAATCTATGACTACAAAAGTAGTAAATAAAAAACTCATAGTTGATGTAGCAATTGAATTACCAATAAGGATAATGGGTTCAGGAGCTGAACTAAATTCAGAATATGTTGATCAAGATCTTATGTCAGGAGATAGAAACTTAATGAAAAAATTAAAAATAGATCAAATGCGATTAGGAGACTTAATAGTCATTAATCATGCTGACCATAGATGGGGGAGATCATATAAAAAAAATCATATAAGTATAGCTATTTGCATTCATGGCGACTCAGTAATGACAGGTCATGGACCAGGCATCATGACGATCATGACTGGTCATAAAGAAGATTTAGGATGGAAAATAAACAAAAAAGCAAATATTAAAAATTTATTAAAAATAAAATTATGAATATTAAAACAAATGAAAAATTATTGGTAAATGTAAGTGTAATGGGATCTGTATGTCAGCCTAATTTTCAAGGTCTACCTGCCGAACCTTATCGATTAGATGCCAGTGGGAACCCCTTTCTTTTACCAAGCTGGGGATCAATAGTTCATAATGTTTCTGTTGGTGATTCAGCATTTGGGTGGGAGGCCGATTGTATACATCCTGGGGTATCAATTAAATATCCCAATGAAGGAGGTAATCGAGGATTAAATATTTTATCCTGTGTTGGAAATGAAGCAACTATTATGAATGGTGAGGCTAAGAATGCTAAAGGGGTTGTTACAGGAAAATCAGGTCGATTTTCAGAACAAGTAATTGTACATTTCCCAAAAAAAATCAGAGAGAAGATTTCAATTAATGACAAGATTCTAATAAAATCAATTGGTGTTGGTTTAAAAATAAATAACTTTGAAGATGTATTTTGTAAAAGTTTATCTCCTCAACTTTTTAATCAAATGAACATTAAAAATAAAAGTAACAAAATGCTAATACCAGTTACAAATATAATTCCTGAACATCTTATTGGCGCAGGGTCGGGCTTAACTAGTGAGTCTGGCTCACTTCACATACAAACAACTGATAGCTCTGAAATGAAGAAATATAAATTAGATAAATTAAAGCTTGGAGATATCATTTATATAGAGAATTATGATAGTAGCTACCAACATGGTTTTTTAAGAAATGCTTGGGCTGTTGGCATTATTGGTCAAACTAATGGGCCTCGAGCTGGTTATGGACCAGGTATAACAATTTTAATGTCTTCAAAAAAAAATAATGCAAAAGCAAAGTTAGAGTCTCGAGCTAATATTATTAATTATATAAAATTTATTAAGTAAAAAATATGACCGATATCAAAATGACTTCGGTAAATTTTAAGAATTTAAAAGAATTCGTGTTTAATTCTTTTATTGCAATGGGTTTAAATAAAATTGATGCAGAGATTTTTTCTGATGCTCTCATGTTTTCAGAGCTTAGATTTCATTCTGGTCAGGGTCAAGGGGTACAAAGAATAACAACCTATTATAAAAGAATTAAAAATAAAGAAGTTAATGTCAATTCAGAATATGAAATTATAAAAGAGAGTTCATCACTTGCTTTAGTTGATGCAAAAAATGGAATCGGCACTGTTCAAGCTTCAAAATGTATGGAAATTGCAATTAATAAAGCAAAAAAAGAAGGCATAGGTAAAGTTATTATAAAAAATTCAACACACTTTGGGTCAAGTTCAGTTCATGCTGTAAAAGCAAGCAAAGAAAATTGCATAGGTGTAGTTTATACAAATGCTGGTCCTGAAATGGCTCCTTGGGGATCTAAAAGTGGAGGAGTAGGAACAAACCCATGGGGAATATCGTGTCCAACTGGAAAAGGTTTTCCTCTTATTCTTGATATTGCTCTTACTACAGCTGGTAAAGGAATGATGAGATGGCATGAAAGAGAAAATACGCCAATGCCAAATGATTGGGCTCTTACAAAGGATGGATATGAAACAACAAATCCCTCAGAAGCTATGGATGGCTTTCTACTTGGTATAGGACAATATAAAGGATATGGATTATCTTTTATGACTGATGTTTTAACAGGTGTAATTAGTGGCGGTGGGTATGGCTTAATGCCTTATTCTGATCCAAAAAAATTAGATGTGTCTCATTCTTTAACAGCAATTAATATTGATTGGTTTATGGAGATTACTGAATTTTATAAACGGATAGATGATTTTGTTGATACAATTAAAAAACTTCCACTTAGACCAGATTTTGATGAAATCTTTGTTCCAGGGGAAATAGAAAATAAAAGAGTTGAAGAAAAAATGAAGTTCGGGATTCCTATTGATAATGAGGTTTTGTTATCATTTGAAGAACTTGCGCATAATTTAGGAATAGAAAAGTTAAATTTAAATTAATGAATAAAGAAAATAAAATTTCCCCACTAAGTGAAAACTTTTACCAAAGTACTAGAAAAAAATTACTAAATTTAATACATGAAAAAAATCTAGATGGCTTTTTAGTTACAAATCCTGCAAATATTTTTTATTTCACTGGTTTTTTTTATGTTACTAATGAAAGACCTTCTGGTTTCTTTTTGTCAAAAAATAATAAAAGTAAATTGTTTATTCCTTTGCTTGAAAAAGAAAATGCAGAGAATGTTAATATTGATGAAGTAAATATTTACGAAGAATTTCCAGGGGAAATTAACCCATATTCTTTTATGGCAAACAATCTCTCTGAAAATAATATAGGTACTGATATAAAAAATGTTGATATTTTAAATTTGCTCAAAAACAAATTTAATAAACTAGATCTTAATACTGGTTTAGAAAATTTTAGATTTGAAAAACTTGATGAGGAAATTAAACTAATCTTTAAGGCATCTAAATATGCTGATTTGGCACTAGAGAATTTAAAAGAAAATGCAAAAGAATTGATTAATCAAAATGTTGATGAAAGAACACTTGTTAAAATATGTACTGAGTTTGCGAAAAAAAAGATGTTAAAAGAATTATCTAGTGAATTCGATGAGACACCTTGCAATGTTGTAGCCACAATTCATTCTGGACCAAGAGGAGCATTTCCACATGGAAAATCTCTAAGTAGAGTTCCAAAAAAAAATGAAACACTTATTTGTGGTGTGGGTGCTTGTGTTGGAGGATTGTACGCTGAGTCAGGGGTAACATTTATTTTAGGTGAACCAAATAAAGATCAAGAAAATATTATCAAAGCAATGAAAAAAGTAAATGACGTAGCTGTGGAAAATCTCAAAGAAGGAAATGTGTGCGAAGAAGTAAATAAAGCTGCATCTGAAGTGTATCGCGAATATAACTTAACTAACTATGTTAGGCATAGAATTGGTCATGGTATGGGTTTTGAAGGACATGAAGCTCCCTGGTTATCTCCAGGTGATAAAACTAAACTTAAAGAGAATATGGTTTTTTCTAATGAGCCAGGAATTTATCGACCAAATATAGATGGTTATCGAACAATAAGTTCTATGATAGTTGGAAAAAGTAGAGGAACACAAATATCAAACTTTTTAGATAAAAGTATTGATAATAGGATTATTAACTTAAACTGAGGAAGAAAAATGCCAGAAGCTGCACCGTGGAAATTTAGAAAAATACTCCGACCTTTATTTGAAACAAATAAAGAAAATATTTTATTCAAACTTAGAATAATTGAACCTAAAACTCTTGAAGTCATTGAAAATGGATTTGTAGAGATAGAAGATGGAAAAATAATTAAGGTTGGCGAACAGTCTCAGTTAGGTAAGGAAATAAAAAACAAAAAAATAATTGAACTTAAAGACCACACCTTACTACCAGGCTTAATGAACTCTCATGCACATCTTGCTTGGGATGGAACGCATGATTTGGCACAACAATCAATGGATGATGCTGTAGAAATATCTGCATATAAGTCATGTGCAAATATGTTAAAGTCTCTTAGAGCTGGTGTTACTTTAGTAAGAGATCTTGGTATGAACAAAACTAACATTTTTGCAAAACAAGCTATAGAACAAGGTATCTATCCTGGCCCAAGACTTAAAATTTGTGGTGAAGCTATAGTTCAGACTGCTGGACATACATATTGGTGTTGTAGAGAGGCATCAGGAGCTGATGAAATGAGAAGAGCAGTGAGAGAGCAGGTTGCAGCTGGCGCAGACTTAATCAAAATCATGGCATGTCATGACACTCTTGAATTTACTGACGATGAATTATCGGCTGTTATTGATGAAACTCATAGAAATGGGCTTTATATTACAGCTCATGCAACTTTTAATGATGCGATTAGTAGAGTTGTTGATTTTGGAATTGATTGTATTGAACATGGAGGGCCAATGACAGAATCAACTATTGAAAAAGTTGCTAAGAGAAATATTCCTATTTGTACAACCTTTTCTCCAGTTGTAATGCAAAGTAATGCTGAAATAGCAAGAAAGTATAATATTCCGGAGTGGAAAATAGAGGAAAGACAAAAAATAGTTAAAGATAAATCAAGATTTGACTCTTTAGTTAAAGCCAGTGAAGCGGGTATTCAAATTATATTTGGAACTGATGCAGGATCTCCGGTAGTCCCTCATGATGCTATAGTTCCAGAAATGAAATTCATGATTGATCTTGGTGTAGTAAGAAATAATCTAGATGCTATTCAATCAGCTACATACCGAGCTGCAAAAGTAAATAAAATGGATGATAAGATTGGATCTATTGAAGTTGGTAAAGAAGCTGATTTAATTGTAGTTGAAGGTAAACCTGATCAAAACATTGATGATTTATCAAATATTAGGCAAGTTTATATAAGTGGTAATAGATTAATATAATGACAATTATTTTTGATAAATCAAAAAAAATATCTCTAGATGATGAATCGTTTAGATCAGAATTATTAGCTATAGCTTCTAAAATAAAGGATGTAATACCTTTAGGAAGAGGAGATCCTGATTTTCATACGCCTAAACATATAGTTGAGGCTGCAAAGAGAGCTTTGGATGACAATAAACATCATTACACTCCACCAAATGGTTTACCTGAATTAAGAATAGCTATTTCAAAAAATTTACAAGAAAAATATAATTTAACTTACGATGAGAATGAAATTGTTGTTACCGCAGGAGTGCAAGAGAGTATTGCTTTAGCCATGCTAAGCTTACTTGAGACTGGAGATGAAGTACTTATAACTTCCCCTAGATTTACAACTTATGATTTGAATGTCAGAATGTGCAATGCTAAACCTATACCAATACCTACTTATGAAAAAAATAATTTTTCTTTAATGCCAAATATTATTGAAGAAAAAATTAATGATAAAACTAAATTAATAGTTCTTGTCTCACCAAACAATCCTACTGGGGCAGTTACACCACCAGAAAATATAAAAAAAATTGCTCAGATTGCGATAAAGCATAATTTAATAGTCATCGCAGATGAAATTTATGCTGATTTAATTTATGAAAATCATGAACATCTATCAATTGGAACTCTTGAAAACATGAAAGAGCGAACACTTACTTTAAATGGGTTCTCAAAAACTTATGCAATGACAGGATGGAGAATTGGATACGTTGCAGGACCACAAGATATAATAAATAAAATGTCAGAGATTAGACATTCATTATCAATTAATTCTTGTACTTTCTCTCAATTTGGAGCTTTAGCTGCTTTAGAGGGTCCTCAAGATGAAATTATTAAAATGAAAGATGAGTATAATATAAGAAGAAAATTTTGTATGAAAGCCTTAGATGATATTGGTTTCTCATATGGTGATCCAGGTGGTGCTTTTTACATTTATACTAATGTATCAAATTCAGGTTTAGCAGCTTCTGATTTTTGTAAAAAATTATTAGAAAAAACTGGTGTTTTGCTATTCCCAGGTACATTATTTGGTGATGAAGAAGATAAATATATTCGTCTATCTTATTTACAACCAATAAATAAAATACAAGAATCAATGAATAGGATAAAAAAATTTATAAATGAGTAAAGAAATTAATAATAAATTTGCTGGCATTCAAATAAGTCCAATTTCTTTTATCGATGAAGGAGTTGATAATGTTCTAGACACACTTCAAAATAGGGTTGGAATTAATGTACTTCTTATTGGCACCGTTTCATGGTTGGGATTAAAATCTGGTCGATCTGTATCTTGGAAAATAGATGGGTGGCCAGATCATGGCATCCCTGAACCTTTTGCTATGAAAGGTGGTGCATATTTTGATCCAGACCCAAAATTTTATAACAAAACATTCATTAAAAATTTTAAAGCTCAAGATAAAGAAATGGTTAATAATGATATTTTAAAAATGGTTATACCTAAGGCTAAAGAGCGAGGTATGAAAGTTTTCATAGAACTAATGGAGCCATTTTTCAATTACGCGGGTCATGGTTCTTCGACAGGTGTAGACATTCCAAATCTAGTTCAGTGTATGGAAGTAGATGTTTTTGGAAAAATAAGCTCCTCTCCGTCAACTAGCAATTTAGATTATAGAAATTGGATACTTTCAATGATTGAAGATCAAGTAGCTAATTATGATATTGATGGCGTTATGTGGTGTAATGAAAGATATTCGCCACTTGATCAATTATTTCAGGGAAATGCGCCAGGAGATTTTTCAAATCAATTTTTATTAGAGGCTAGTCAAAATAATTTAAACATTCCAAAAATAAAAGACTCATTAAAATATATTTATGATTTTTTTAGTGAGGTACGTAATGGGAAAAAATTTGTAGATGGTAACTTTATAGAGTTCTTTAGACATTTATTTGAAAAACCAGAAATTCTAGAATGGGAAAAATTTTGGCTTCAACGTAATAAAGATTTGGATAAAGAAATCTATGGTTTAGTTAAATGGGTAAATCCTAAATTATCTTTTGGTCTAAATGTTTGGAACAGAAATCATTTTAATATAATTAGAAAAATTCAATGGCCTTGGAAAGAACAAGTTGAGTATTCAGATTGGGTCAAACCAATTACTTATCAGCATCAATCTGGTGAAATATTTCAAAGAGAAATTGATATTTTTGGTAACACAATTCTAGACGATTTATCAAGCTCTGAATTAACTAAAGTTTTTGCAAAGATACTTGGTATTAATGAATCAAGTTTTGAAAATCTTACTCAGAGAGGACTAGATCCTGATACTTATATCTATACTCAGTGCAAAGATGCTGTTAGAGGAGTTGATGGTGGATCTAAAGTGTATATGGGAATTGGAATTGATGCACCAAGGTCATCCAAGGATCAGGCAATATGTACGCCTGATATAGCCTACAGATCAATATTAGCAACTTACAAAGCTGGTGGTGAAGGTTTTGTTCTTTCTCCAAATTATTCCTCAATGAAATTATCTAATCTTGATGGAGTTGCCAAAGCTCTAAAAGAATTAAAAATATTTAAAAATGAATAAAAAATTTGATTTAATAATTAAAAATGGAAAAGTTTTTTATAATAATCAATTTCAAATTATAAATGTTGTAATTAATAATGGAAAAATTATTGAAATTTCAAAAAATATAAAAACATATAAAGCAAATAAAATTATAGATGCTAAAAATAAAATAATTATTCCAGGAGTTGTAGATGTTCATTTTCACGTAAGAGCCCCTTCTTTTCCTGAAAGAGGTACTGTTGAAAGTGAAACAAAAGCAGCAGCCAAGGGAGGAATAACAACTTTATTTGAAATGCCTATTAGCAATCCATGCATGTCTAATGCAAAAGTTTTTAAAAAAAGAAAAAAACATTTTTCTGATAATACATTAATTAATTTTGCTTTTATCCCTGCTTTAGGAAGATTAACAAACTCTAATTTAAAGAATTTAATAAATTGCGGAGCAATTGCATTTAAAGTTTTTACTATAGCCGCTCCCCCTAATAGAAAATCAGAATTTGATGGACTATGTTTTACAAAAGAAGGTGAAATATTAGATGCATTGAGACATGCAAAAAAATCTAACTTAATAACAATTTTTCATGCTGAAGATCAAAATTTATTAAATTACTTCAAAAAGTATGAAGATAAATTTGAAAAATCAAATCCTGAAATTCATAATAAAACCAGACCAGCAATTGCAGAAGCAATAGCTATATCAAAAATACTTAATTTAAATGCTTTAGTAAAAACTAAAATTCATATAGCACATGTAACATCCGAGCTATCTTTAGATATAATTTCGTATTTCCAAAAAAAAGGTCAAGATATAAGTGCTGAAACATGTCCGCACTATTTATTTAAAACTGAAACAGATGTTATTAAGGTTGGCCCATTTGGTAAAATAAATCCTCCTATAAGAAGTAGTATTGATCAAAATAAATTATGGAAAGCTCTAAAAAATAAGACATTAACTATTATAGCATCAGATCATGCCTCATTTTCTTATAAAGAAAAATTAAAGGGAAAGAAAAATTTTTTAATAGCGCCTCCCGGCTCTCCTGGTGCAGAATTAATGTTACCATTAATGTTAGATGCTGTGTCAAAAAAAAAGATAACCCTCAAAGAAGTAATTAAGTTAATGTGTATCAATCCTGCTAAAAGATTTAACATATATCCAAAAAAAGGAATCATTAAGAAAGGAGCTGATGCTGATTTAGTAATATTAGATTTAAAAGAAAAATGGTTTGTTAGTTCAAAAAAATTAGTTTCTAAAGGAAAAAGATGTGCACACCTATATTTTGGTGATAGGCTTCAAGGCAATATTAAAACAACACTTGTAAACGGAAAGATTGTTTATGATAAAAATAAATTTTATAAGAATATAAATATGAATTCTTTTGTTTCTCCATTGATAGGTAATAAAATATGAAAAGTGAAAAATTACTAAGTGTTCAAAATCTTAAAACTCATTTTTCTGTTGGAAATTCAATAGTGAAGGCAGTAGATGGAGTTTCTTTTGATCTTGAATCTGGTAAAACATTTGCAATAGTTGGAGAGTCTGGGTCAGGTAAATCAATAACAGCATTATCTATTATGGGTTTATTACCTAATAATTTAGCACAAGTTGATAGAGGTAAAATTATATTTAGCGAACAAGACCTTCTTACTCTTGAAGAAAAAGAAATGAGAAAAATTCGTGGAAATAATATTTCAATGATATTTCAAGAACCAATGACAAGTTTAAATCCTGTCTACGATCTGGCATTTCAAATTTCAGAAGTTATTATGCTACATCAAAATAAAAATAAACAAGATGCAAGAAAAATAGCCATTGAAATGTTAGATTTAGTTGGAATCCCTGAGCCACAAAAAAGAATTAACTCATTTCCTCATGAGCTTTCAGGTGGAATGAGACAAAGGGCCATGATAGCAATGGCATTATCTTGTAATCCAAAAATTCTAATTGCTGATGAACCAACTACAGCATTAGACGTTACTATTCAGGCCCAAATCATTGAATTAATGCAAGAACTCCAAAAAAAGCTTGGGATGTCTATTGTATTTATTACACATGACTTGGGAGTTGTATCAGAGATTTCAGATTATGTTATGGTAATGTATCTTGGAAATACAATGGAAATTGCAGAAACAAATGAAATTTTTTCAAATCCAATACATCCCTATACAAAATCCCTTATTGATATTGCTCCACAAATTACAGAAGAAAAAAGAAAAATTCAGGTCTTAAAGGGAGAAATTCCAAGCCCTATTAATCCTCCATCAGGGTGTGTTTTTAGAACTAGATGCCCAAATGCTTCATCTAACGGTAAAGAAGGAGATATTGAAATGGGTTTAATTGAAGTTAAGCCTGGACATTGGGTAGACAGATGTGGTGTTAATTGTGGACACTTAAGAACATAAAGATGATTGAAATTAAAAATTTAAAAAAATACTTTCCAATTAAAAGTGGATTTTTTAATTCCAAAAGTGGTGATGTAAAAGCTGTAGAAAGTGTTACTTTTGATATACCTGAAGGAGAAATACTTGGTTTAGTTGGTGAGTCTGGATCAGGCAAAACTACCTTAGGCAGATCGATTATAAGGTTAATCGAACCTTCTGAAGGTGAAATTTTTTATAATAATAAAAACATATTAAACTTTAACGAAAAAGATATGCGATCACTTAGAAAGGATTTTCAAATTATTTTTCAAGATCCATATGCAAGTCTTGATCCTCGAAAAAAAATAGTTGATATTATTTCACAAGGTTTAAAAATACATACAACTATGAACAAACAAGAAATTTATAATAAGGTTAAATCGATAATTAAAGAAGTTGGGCTTCAAGAGGAACATTTAAATAGATACCCTCATGAGTTTTCAGGTGGACAAAGACAGAGAATAGGAATTGCTAGAGCTTTAGTTTTAGACCCTAAGTTTATAATAGCTGATGAGCCTGTATCTGCTCTTGATGTTACTATTCAAGCACAAATTTTAAATTTGATTTTAGAATTAAAAGAAAAATACTCACTTACAATCTTATTTATATCTCATGATCTTTCTGTAATTAATCAAATAGCTGATAGAGTCATGGTAATGTATTTGGGACATATCGTAGAGGTCGCTAGTACAAAAAATCTTTTTTCAAATCCAAGACACCCTTATACAAAATCTTTAATTGAAACTGCTCCTCAAATTTTTAGAAAAAATGAAAATAAAATTTTATTAAAGGGTGATATACCTAGTCCTATCAATCCTCCATCAGGATGTGTTTTTAGAACAAGATGTCCACATGCCTCAAAAGATAACAAGGAGGCTAATATTGAAATGGGTTTAATTGAAGTAGCACAAGATCATTGGGTAGATAGATGTGCTATAAATTGCAATTAAACTATTCAAAAATTATTTAGAACATGAAGATTAGTAATAAAGTAATAGTAATAATTTTATCTCTTTTGGGAACAACAACAGCTGCAATTATGGTTACAGGTATAAAAATTCTTTCTTATGAATTAAATCCTTTTATTATTGCATTTTATAGATGTCTTTTTGGTGTTTTAATAATGATTCCATTTATGATTTATAATCATCCAAATTCTTGGAAAACTAGCAGTATTAAACTACAACTTTTAAGATGCACCATAAACGTATATTCAATGATAAGTTGGTTTACAGCTATCGCAACTTTACATTTAGAAACAGCAGCCGCTATTGGATTTACTACACCATTATTTACAACATTACTTGCTATAATTTTTTTAGGAGAAGTTATAAAAATGCAAAGAATAACAGCTTTAATAATTGGTTTTATTGGGATCCTTGTAGTAATTAGACCGGGCTTTATTCCTCTTGAAACAGGGGCTCTTTGGCTTTTGTCAGCTGCAATTAGTTTTTCATTTGTTATTATAATTGTAAAAAAACTTATGGAAAAAGATACTAGCCTAACAACAACTTTTTATCATATGGCTTTTATGACTCCACCAACTTTTTTGATTGCATTGTTTTTTTTGGGATAGCATTAATTTATATGAGATTTTTATTTTTTTTATAGTGGCTGTTGCAGGTTTTTTGACACAATTATTTATGGCACAATCATTAAAAATGGGTGAAATTACATTAATAATGCCAATACAATTTAACAAATTAATTTGGCTCTCAATAATAGGTTTCATATTTTTTAACGAAATACCAGATATTTGGGTTTGGATTGGTGCTATAATGATATTTATTTCGATAGTTTACATCACTTATAGAGAAACAATTAACAAGAAAAGTTTTATTAAATCAAAAAAAGTTGATAAGTTGTTATCAAATTATTAATGAAATACGGAATACTAGGAATTGGTCAGGCAGGTTTAAGACATTTTAATGCTTTTAATAATATCAAAAATGTTAAGCTGTTGGGTTTTACAGAATTTGATTTAAAAAAAGCAAAAAAATTTGAAAAAAAATTTAATGTTAAACATTTCAAGAAATTAGAAGGTATAATTAGTTTAAAACCAGACTTTATTATTATAGCATTACCACATTCTTTTAGATTAGAACCAATAAAGTTATGTTGTAAAAATAATATCAACTTACTTATAGAAAAACCTTTGGTTTTAAATACAAGAGAATTAAAAATTATTAATAAATATATTTCAAAAAAAAATTTAATTCATTCAATTAGCTTTGTTCATCGCTACAGAAAAGAAGTCTTAAATGCAAAAAAAATTATTGATAATAAAAAAATTGGCAAAGTAAAATTTATTTCAGAAACAATGATTTCTCAAAAAAATAATCATTTACCTAATTGGATAGATAACAAAAAAATATCAGGCGGTGGGGTTTTATTATATAATGCCATACACAGTATAGACAAAATATGTTTTATTGCAGATTCAAAAATTGATAATGTTTTTGCAAATAAAACAAATATTAATGAAAATATAGATGTAGAGGATGTGATTAATATATCACTAAAATTCAAAAATGGTGTTTTCGCAAATTTGATTGCTACTTTCTTGCCATACGTTACGACTCCAAAGTGGGAAACAAAGATTTTTGGTAGTTCAGGACAAGTTGATATTAACATAAGAAAAGGTTTTGAATTAATAAGTAATAATAAATTTAAAAAATTTGATTATTCAAATTACTACAAAAAAAATGGTCCTAATTATAGTTTTAATATACAAGCCAAATCATACATTAAGTCAATTAAAACTAAAAAACCTCCGCTTGTTAATCTTGATGACGGTATAAATTCAGTTAAAATTGTTGATGCAATATACGAATCTATTAGAAAAAATAAAATTATAAAAATGAAATATTAATTGATTATTTTTAGAAGATCTTTTGATAATTTTGTAATTTCACTTTCATCCATATAAGGATGGCATGGAAGATTGATTATTTCTGAGCTTGTTTTTTCAGTTATTTTCAAATTATTTACACTTCTCAAATTAATATAACAATTATCTTTGTGATTAGGTGGTAAATAATTAAGCTTTACATTAGAGTTTTTGGAATAAATTTTATTATAAATTATATTTCTATTTTTTACTCTTATAGGAAAATTTCTCCAAGCAGACTTAGCATTAGGCAATATTTTTTGAATTTTAATTTTTTCTGAATTTAATAAATGTTTGTATAAACCAGCATTATAATTTCTTCTAATAACGTAATCATCTAAATGTTTTAATCTTATATTTAAAATTGCAGCATTTATTGTAGAAAGTTTAGAATTATAACCAACTAAATATGATTTGACTGGCCATTTACCTGGTCTTTTTTTTCTACCGTAATCTCTTAATTGTTTAAGTTTATCATATAAATTTTTTTTATTAGTAGTTATAATTCCTCCAGGACCTATACCATCTAATATTTTACCAGGGTTTGTACTAAATACTGTTAAGTCTCCAAAAGAACCAATTTTTTTGTTTTTATATTCAGCTCCTGTAGCTAAGCATGCATCTTCAATTATTTTGAGCTTGTATTTTCTTGCGATTGATAAAATTTTGCTCATATTACATGGGTTTCCAAATAAATGTACTGGTAATATTGCTTTAGTTTTTCTATTTATACTTTGCTCAATTTTTTCTTCATCAATATTTAGTGTATCTTCATTCACATCAACCCATTTTATTTTAGCCCCAACTAAAGAGATGGCATGACTGGTTGGAATATCAGAATTTGCTACGGTAATTACTTCATCATTTTTTTTTAATCCTAAAGATTTTAAAGAAAGCAATAAAGCCATTGATCCAGAAGAAACTGTTATGCAATATTTAGCATTACAATATTTTTTAAAATTATCTTCAAATTTTTCAACCTCCTCTCCCATTTCCAAAACACCTTTTTTTAGAACACTAGAGATTTTATTTAAAATAATTTTTTCATCAGCTAGATAATGTTTTTTTAAATCGTACATTAAGTTAAACTAACATTTTAATTAATAATTTAAATAATAGAAAACAAGATAATGTTGATTTTTGGGAATTAATTATTAGTGCATACAATTTGTCATCATTAAAAATACAAATTGTATATGTATTTATTTAAAAATTAAATTAACTTAAAATCATGATTTTAAAAAATAAGATTTCTTTAGTAACTGGAGGAGCAACTGGCATTGGTAAAGCAACAGTAGAAACTTTTGCTCAACAAGGTGCTACTGTAATATTTTGTGATGTAAATAAACAAAAAGGGCTTAGTACTCAAAAAAAACTAAAAGAAAGCGGTTTAAAAACATATTTCTTTCAAGCTGACGTAAGTAAAGAAAAAGAAGTAAAATTATTGTACAAATACATAATTAAAAATTTCAAAACAATAGATACAGTATTTAATAATGCTGGAATAGAACAAGCAGTTACGCCTTCTCACAAGTTAGAAACTAAAATATTTGAAAAAGTAATTAATATTAATTTAAAAGGAGTTTTTTTGTCTTCAAAATATGCACTTAAGATTATGGAAAAA
>CACIIL010000019.1 GCA_902586695.1 uncultured Alphaproteobacteria bacterium
TAATTGTATACGTTTTTTATCAATTGATGCTGTGCAAAAAGCTAATTCTGGGCATCCAGGAATGCCAATGGGAATGGCAGATATTGCTACTGAATTATATAGAAATCATTTAAAATTTGATCCATCTGATCCCAAATGGATTGATAGAGATAGATTAATTTTATCAAATGGTCATGGTTCAATGCTGCTATATGCTTGTTTATATCTAACAGGCTACAAAGATGTAAGTCTTGATGATATTAAAAATTTTAGACAAATTAAATCTCCGGCCGCTGGTCATCCTGAGTATGGTGAATTTAAAGGAATCGAAACTACTACAGGTCCATTGTCTCAAGGCCTTGCAAATGCTGTTGGTTTTGCAATGGCCGAAAAAAAATTGTCTGCAACATTAGGCAGAGACACTATTGATCATTATACTTACGTTTTTGCTGGAGACGGTTGTTTAATGGAAGGTTTAAGTCATGAATCTTGTAGTTTAGCTGGTCATTTAAAATTAAATAAATTAATAGTTTTTTTTGATGATAATTCAATTTCTATAGATGGTTCAACTGCTTTAAGTAGCAGTGACGATGTAGTAAGACGTTTTAATTCATATAATTGGAATGTAATAAGCATAGATGGTCATCATAAAGAAGAAATTTCTGATTCTATAATTAAAGCTAAACAATCTGATAAACCGTCTATAATATGTGCAAAAACTAAAATTGGCTTTGGTTCACCAAATAAAGAGTCTACAGCCTCCTCTCATGGATCACCTTTAGGTGAAGAAGAGGTTAAGATTACTAGAGAAAATTTAAACTGGGAGCATAAAAATTTTGTTATTCCTGAAAATCTTCTTAAACAATGGAGAAGTTTTGGAGATAGAAACAAAAAATTTAAAGAGGATTGGGAACTTAAAAACAAAAATTTTTTTGATTCTGAAGTATATAAGAAATTTTTTAATATTAATTTAGAATCAAAATTAAAAAAGGAAATAATAAATTTTAAAAAAGAATGCGCAAAAGATGAAAAAAAATATGCCACTCGTAAATCAAGTGAAAAATCACTTGAATTTTTAAATCAATATATTGAAAATTTTATTGGTGGGTCAGCCGATCTTACTGGTTCTAATAATACGAAAACTAGTAAGATGAGTGTTTTTAATGATCAAAACTACCAGGGCAGTTATGTTTATTATGGAATTAGAGAGCATGCGATGGCTGGAATTATGAATGGTTTAGTTCTCCATGGTGGCATTAGAGCTTATGGAGGTACATTTTTAGTATTTTCAGATTATTGTAGGCCATCAATAAGACTATCAGCATTAATGAATCTGCCGGTTGTATATGTGATGACACATGATTCTATTGGACTTGGTGAAGATGGTCCTACTCATCAACCTGTAGAACATTTAGCTTCCTTAAGAACAATTCCAAATTTAAATGTAATCAGACCTTGCGATTTAATAGAAACTATAGAGTCATGGGAAATAGCTTTGGAGTCTAAAGGGCCTACAATTTTGGCATTAACTAGACAAGGATTACCTACTTTTAAGAGAGAATCTTACGAAGAAAATTTGGTAAGTAAGGGCGCATATATAATAAAAAATTATTCAGACTATAATGCATCTTTATTTGCTTCTGGTTCTGAAGTTGAAATAGCACTTGAGGCTTCAAAAAAACTAGAAGAAAATAATATTAAAGTAAGAGTTGTATCATTTCCTTCTATCGAAATTTTTGAAATGCAAGAAGATAACTATAAAAAAAATATTATAGGAAACAAAACATGTTTTGCTATTGAGGCCGGAGTAATAAATGGATGGGAGAAATATGTAAAATATGAGAATTTTATAGGTATGAAATCTTTTGGAGCAAGCGGACCCTATCAAGATGTTTATAAACATTTTGGAATCACTGCTGAGAATATTTATAAAAAAATTAAACAAATTTTAATTACATAAAATCTTGGAGAAAAATAATGAAAGTAGCTATTAATGGTTTTGGCAGAATAGGAAAGTTAGTTTTTAGAGCTTTTTTGGAAAAAAATTTGAAAGGTGTTGATATTGTAGCAATTAATGAGCTTGGTAGTTTAGATGCAAGTTTGCATTTAATGAAATTTGATAGCATTCATGGAAAATTACCTATTGATCTAAAAAAAATAAAAGGAGGATTAAAATATAAAAATAAATCTATAAAGTTTTTCAGTAAAAGGAATCCTAAAGATTTGCCTTGGAAAAAATATAAAGTTGATCTTGTTTTAGAATGCAGCGGTGCATTCACTTCAAAAGAAAAAGCAAGTGCCCATTTAAGTGCAGGTGCAAAAAAAGTTATAATATCAGCACCTGGTTCAAATGTTGATGCTACAATAGTTCAAGGTGTAAATAACCAAATCTTAACAAAAAAACATTCTATAATATCAAATGGCTCATGTACTACAAATTGTTTAGCACCTGTTGCAATGATTATAGATAAAGGAATAGGTATAGAAAATGGTTTTATGACTACAATTCATAGTTATACAGGTGATCAACGAACTGTTGATCATGCTCATATTGATTTCAGAAGAGCTAGAGGAGCGGCTATATCTATGATACCTACTTCCACTGGCGCAGCTAAAGCTCTCAGTTTGGTTCTTCCAAAATTGAAAGGCAAACTTGATGGAACAGCAATAAGAGTTCCAACACCTAATGTATCATTGATTGATTTTACATTTACCTCTAGGAAAAAAACAAATATAGAGCAGATAAATGAGTTAATAATTAAGGCAAGTAAAACAAAAAAACTTAAAAACATATTAACTACAAATAATTTACCCCTAGTTTCAATTGATTTTAATCATAATTCTAGCAGCTCTGTATTTGATTTGACTCAAACACAAGTTGTTAATGGAAAATTTTGCAGAATATTATCGTGGTATGACAATGAGTGGGGTTTCTCTAATAGAATGATTGAAACAATGCTAGATTTTAAAAAATTACTATAGGTGAAAAATAAATCATTTGCTTTTACTATTGATACGCTTGAGCAAGCAGAAAAAATTATTTTAGAGTCAGATATTTATAATCTTAAACCTATTTTTCATTTTAAAAGCTATATTCTTAGAGGATTTGGATCTGATTTTATATCCTCTTTTAAAAAAATACTTTATTCAAAATACGGTAAGTCTAGTTTTCAACTCTATGTAGATTGTGGATATGACCATGGACTTTGTATTAGCATGATAACAAAAAAAATTGACTATATAAAACTTAAAGGAAACAAAGTTATATTATATAAAATTAGAAATTTAGCCACTAAAAATAGGGTTTTATTAAATCATTCTTTTAATATAGTAGACTGCAGGAATAGGAAAAACATTAAAACAAAAATGAAAGAAATTTGCTTAAAGGGTATTAAATGAAAATTGATGGAAACCAAATTAAAGTTGGAAATATTCTCGAAATTAAATCTAAATTATGGCGTGTATTAAAAACTCAACATACTCAACCAGGAAAAGGTGGTGCATACCTTCAAGTTGAAATGAAAGAAATTCGTGAAGGAACAAAAATGAATGAAAGGTTTAGGTCCTCAGAAAGTGTTGAAAGAGCTATACTTGATGAAAAAATTTGTCAATTTTTGTACTCAGAAAATAATAAATTTGTTTTCATGGATAATTCATCATATGAACAAATTGAGATTGGTGATGATATTATTAGTCAAGATCAATCTAAATTTCTCATTGAGAACGACAATGTCACTTTACAATTTTACGAAGGTTCTGTTGTTGGTTTAGAACTTCCAGATAGTGTTATATTAAAAGTTGAAGATACAGAAGCGGTAGTTAAAGGACAAACTGCAGCATCTTCAAATAAACCTGCAATATTAACAGGTGGAATAAAAACATCTGTACCCACTTTTATATCAAATAATGATTATGTTGTAATTAGTACTTCAGACAGTAGTTATTTAGAAAAAGTTAAAAAATAAATGTTACCTGCTACGATTAATATTTTTGAAAAGGCAGCAAGAAAAGCTGGTAAAATTTTAATAAGAGATTTTGGAGAAATTGAAAATCTTCAAATACAATCTAAAAATGTTGGTGATTTTGTAACTAGTGCTGATTTAAAAATTGAAAAATCATTATTAGAAACACTTAAATACTATTATCCTGATGCAAATTATATCACTGAAGAATCAGGTCATATTAAGGGAAATGGAGAAACAATAGTTATAGATCCTATTGATGGTACTTCGAATTTTATTCATGGTATTCCAAATATAGGCATAGTTATTAGTAAAATTGTAAGTGATGAAATTACTGATGGTATAATTTATAATCCTATTCTTAATGAATTTTATTGGGCCTCTAATGGCAAAGGGGCTTGGTGCAATAACAAAAGAATCAGAGTATCTAAAAGACAAGATTTATCAAGTTGCTTGATTGGAACAGGTGCACCTTTTGGTAACAGAATTTATAATGATTATTACAAAGAATTAGAAAATATCTCTAAACTAACTGCCGGTGTTAGAAGATTAGGGGCAGCTTCAATTGATTTAGCTTATGTAGCTTCAGGTAAAATAGATGGATTTTGGGAAAAAGATTTGAATTTATGGGACGTTAGTTCAGGAATATTATTAGTTAATGAGGCAGGAGGACGTTTATCAGAACCTAATGGAAATAAATGGACTATTAAATCTAGAGATTTATTGGCTTCAAATACCCTAATACATAACAAGTTAGTCGAAAATCTAACTTTACTTTAGTAAATATACTAACTATAAGCCAAAAATATGAAAAAGAAAGTTCACCCAGATTATCACGAAATAAATGTTGTTATGACTGATGGATCTAGTTTTAAAACAAGATCAACTTGGGGTAAAGAAAATGATACTCTTAAACTTGAAATTGACCCAAAATCCCATCCTGCATGGACAGGTGGAAAAACCAATATTAATGAAGCTGAAGGACAGGTAGCCAGATTTCAGAAAAGGTTTAAAGGACTTAAAGTTTAATATTTACTAAAAAACTTTTGGGCCTCGCTTTGTAAATTTGACTTTTTTTCGATCTCTTCTTTTACTCTGCTAATCTCATTTTTTAACTCAGATATATACTTGTTTAAGTCTTCAACACTAAAATCATCTAAATTTAGAGATTTTATACTTTTCTGAGTTTCTTCAAATTCTAAAAAATCATTCATATTTAATTATTTTATATAAAAATATAAGGAATGTATGTACAAGAGTTTTTTTTAAATTAGAAGGATTAACTATGAAACTACCTCTTATGCCTAAAGCAACTGCTATATGGTTAATTGACAATACCTCCCTGTCTTTCACACAAATTTCAGATTTTTGTGGTCTCCATGAATTGGAAGTACAAGGAATAGCTGATGGAGAAGTAGCTGTAGGAATGCGTGGTTTTGACCCTGTAGATAACAAACAACTTACTAGAGAAGAAATAAAAAGATGTGAAAATGATAATTCTGCTAAATTAGAATTAATCTCATCAGATATTATTGAATCATTACCTCCGAGAAAAAAGGATACAAAGTACACACCACTTTCTTTACGACAAGAAAAACCATTTGCTATTTTATGGCTTATAAAAAGATATCCTTCAGAATTAAGCAGTTCTCAAATTGCAAAACTAACTGGATCAACAAAAAATACAGTAGAAGCAATTCGTAATGGCACATATAGAGAAGCAGTTCTAGAATCTAAAAGCCCGATGGATACTGGTCTTTGTAGTTATCAAGATCTTGAAAAAGCTCTTAATAGAGCAAAGAATAAAAGAGATAAAGCTGAAGCAGAAAAAGTAAAGGAAGAAACAAATGAAGAAAAAGAAGCTGAGACTAGTCAAATTTAAATTTAATTAAATAATTTAAATATAAATACATAAGACTCACCCAAAAAATTATCATTAAAAATATAAATAAGTATAATTGATTCATCTCTATTAAACCTAAAGGGACTCCAGAATAATAAGTTAATGGACCTAAAGAACCACTTAGAAATAAAGCTAAAAATTTATAATTTGTTAAAAAAACAAATACTTCATCAAATAATATTGAAAAACTAGGCCAAAGTACAAGCATCCATATAGGTAAAAAACCAAAATATAATGAAACATCAAAATTATATATTTTTAGAAATACTAGAATTGAATCAAAAATGTATCCTATTATGGCAATTGATAATACAATAAAAGTAAATTTTTTTTTATTATTTGAATTTAAAAAACTTAATAAAAAAAAACCTAACCCAAAAATCAAACCAGGTAAAAAACTATTATATATTAGTTCTCCAAAAATACACATCAACCAAGTAAGCTGGTAACCAGATAAAATTAAAATAATTTTAATTTTACTCATTTGTTAATAAGAAAATGTGAAACATCAGTTGATTTGCTTATAAAACCTGTTTCACAGTATGCAAGATAAAACTCCCACATTCTTTTAAACCTG
Source organism: uncultured Alphaproteobacteria bacterium (assembly GCA_902586695.1). Lineage (GTDB taxonomy): Bacteria > Pseudomonadota > Alphaproteobacteria > HIMB59 > CACPNW01. Next base: position 6,422 of record CACIIL010000019.1, read on the forward strand.
TCGTTAAATCCTAACTTAACTAAATCTTGCCATGAGTCTTGAAATTGTTTGTTCCATAAATTTAAAGTTTTTGCATATGAAAATCCAAAACTCTTAATTTCTTTAAAATCAAGACCTAATTTTTGATTAATTTCATTCAGTTCTTTTTTTGATGGCAGCATACCTCCTGGAAAAATATATTGTTGTATAAAATCTGGTTGATGTTGATATTTATATGATCTATTTTCATCTATAGTAATAATTTGTAAAGCTGCCTTACCTGAATTAGATAAAGAATTTTTAACAATATCAAAATATTTTTCCCAATATTTTTTTCCAACAGCTTCAAACATTTCTATTGATACAACATTTGAATATTGTTTTTCAATTTCTCTATAATCTTTAAACTTGATTGATACTTTTTCACTTAAACCTTCTTTTTGAATTTTATTTGAGGCATATTCAAATTGTGCTTTAGAAATAGTTATTGCTTCAACTTTTGATTTAAAATTTTTTGCAGCATAAGTAGAAAAGCCTCCCCAGCCGCATCCTATTTCAAGCAGTTTAGAATTTTCGTTTAATTGAAGAACTTCTGCTATTTTATGATATTTATTTAGTTGAGCATCAAATAAGTTTTGGCCATCTTTATCAAAATATGCAGAAGAATATGTCATACTTTTATCTAGCCACTTTGTATAGAAATGATTGCCAAGATCGTAATGGTATTCAATATTTTTTTTACTTTGAGATTTAGTATTTTCATTAAGAAAATGTTTAAATTTAGAATAGATATTAAAAAAAATATTTGTTTTTAAATTTTCTAAAAAAAATTTTTCATTTTTAAATGATATTAAAAGTAAATTTGTTAGATTAGAAGAACTGAAATCTCCATCCATATAAGATTCAGCGAAACCTAAAGATTTTCTTTTTAAAATTTTACTAATAAATTTATAGTTATTTATAACTAAGTCAGCTTTTTGATGAGTATTTATCCCTTTAAATTGCTTGATTACTCCAGATGGAAATTTTACAGTTAGTTCTCCATATTGAAGTTTTGATAAAAATTTTTGCGCTAAAATTTCAAATGATTGTTGAAATTTATTATTTACATAATTCATTAAAAACTCCCTTCAAAAGAAATCGTATCTTTTGGTTTTTTATTTCTAGCATAATATTTACCACCTTTTAAAACAATTTTTAAAGACTCAAACAAAATAGCTGACATAACTCTAAAACCAAATAAAGGATTTAAAAGATTATATTTTAACAATTTTGATGCTTTAAAATCAGTAAATTTTCCAGACTGTGATGCCATTAATATTTTTTTATTATTATTGTCATATAAATCTATGATTATATTTATATACTCATTAGTTAATTTATTTCTAAACAAGTATTTTCCAGTCATTCCTATAAAAGGTGAAACATAAAAATCTTTTAAACATTCATGTTTCAAGGTTGTGTCTTTTGAATTTTTGCCATTGGCAAATATATAAGTGTGTTGCTCATTAGAAGTGTTTTTAACCTCATAAAATATTGATATTAAATTATCTTCATCATAACAGTACAATATTGATAATGGATTAAAAACATATCCAAATATTCTTGGAAAGCATAAAATTTTAATTTTTAAATTATTATAATTTACATCATATTTTTTTAGAGATTGAATTATAAATTCCTTAATAGATCTTTTATCTCTATAACCATGATCTTTTTCATTAAATGAAAAAATATTGAAAGCATTTATTGAAAAAATTTTTGATTTTGATTGTATAATTTCTAATTCGTCCAAATCTAAAAAAATACCAGGAACTTTATATTTAAAAAAATGTTGAATTTTTCCATAACGTTTATGAATTATTGAAGAAAGGATTAATTTAGTGTTCATTTTTATTAATACTGAAGTCTATTATAAAAATTATTATTTCTTTTCCAAGGTATATCAACACCTAATATCTTAGCAACATAAGCTGCAGACTGAATTCCATCTTCATGAAATCCAAAACCATGATATGCGCCACAAAAAAAAGTATTGTTAACTCCTTGTAATTCTTTTATTTTGCTTTGAAATTTACTTGTTTGCATATTAAATTTAGGGTGTGTGAATATGGTTTTATCATGTATTTCAGTAGGAATTTCTATTGGATTAATTGTAACAAAATAATTTTTTTTTGTTTGCAATTTTTGTAAGTTATTCATCCAATATGTTAATGTAAATGCATTTTTATCTTTTTGATCTTTTATAAAATTCCAACTCGACCAAGTTTTTTTATTTTTTGGCATCATTGAAGGGTCAGAGTGAAGATAAGCTTTATTATTTGTGTATTCAAATATTGATAATATAATTTTCTCTTCTTGTGTAGGGTTTTGAAGTAACTTTAGTGCTTGATCAGCATGAGTAGCGATTACTAAATAATCATAAATATTTTCTTTATTATTATTAATTATTTTTATTTGATTATTAAATCTTATAACATTATTAATATCACTATTTAAAGAGTAACTAAATTTTTTCATATTTATAATTTTCTTTACATATGTATTGCTGCCTCCTTGCAAAAATTTCCATTGTGGTCTATTTTTAAAATTAAACAAATCGTGGTTATTAAAAAAATTTAAAAATAATTTTAATGGAAAATTAATAACATCATCTTGATTCGAAGACCAAATTGATGAAATTAATGGATAAATATGTAAATTTCTTACAAATGATGAAAAATTATAGATATTTAAGAAATCATTTACCGTCATATTCTTATCTATATTTTGCAAATTCTTTTTTTTACACAATTCATAAAACCTATAAATTTCATAGATCATTTTAATATATTTAAAGTTAAATATATTTTTATGTTGAGCAAAAATAGTTCTGAGATTTTGACCTCCATATTCAATATTTGAGAACGCATCGGAAACGGCAAAAGACATATTTGAGTTTAAAGTTTTAACATTCAGATGATCAAAAAATCTAACTAAATCAGGATAATTTTTATTATTATAAACAATAAAACCCGTATCAATTGGTAAATTATTATCTGTTGAAATATTTATTGTTCTAGTATGACCTCCTAAATACTTATTTTTTTCATAAAGATGAACTTTGTATTTTGATGAAAGAAAATATGCTGAGCTGATACCAGAAATACCTGATCCAATTACAGCAATTTTTTTTTGTGAAGTATTATTCACTTTAATTTTTTATAAAAAAAATGTTTTATTTGCTATGCGGAGGCATCTTTTTTTCAATAAACCAAACGTGTTTTTTAAGCACTGGGTCATATTTTTTTAATCTAAGTTTTTCTGCCACTTTCATACCCTTGGTTGGCTTCCTAACGATATATTTTGTCCCCGTCTTAGGATTTTCTTCAGGAATTAACTGTTTTAAAGCGTATGAAGTTTTCTTTGCCATTCAGGTCCTATATATTAATATATTTTGAAATAAAGTACTTTTTAAAAATCATTAACTGTTTGCTTAATATATGGGCTGTACAAACCTTTTCTTTTAGCAATAGAAATTTGTTTGTTTCTATCTTTTAAACTTTTTTTCTTTGAATCACTAATTTTACCATAACAATTCGGACAAGAAATTCCCTTTGAATATTTTTTGGATTTAAGTTGTTTTTTAGAAAGCGGATGTCTGCAAGCATGACAGAGTTCATAAGTTCCATCTTTAAGTTCATTTTGAACAGATACCCTATTATCAAATACAAAGCATTCACCGTCCCATAATGAGTCTCTTTTAGGTATTTTTTTAAAATAATTTAAAACACCCCCGTCCAATTGATTAACATCCTTAAAACCTTTTTTAATCATGTATGAAGAAATCTTCTCACACCTAATTCCTCCAGTACAAAACATTGCAATTTTTCTTTTTTTTGCTGCTTCTAAATTATTTTTTAGATATGATTTAAACTCAGAAAAGTTTTTAGTATTTGGATTTAGCGAACCTTTAAAAGTTCCCATTTCAACTTCAAAATCATTTCTAACATCAATTAGAATTGTTTTATTATCTAAGATAATATTATTCCATTCCTCTGGTTGAATTTTTTTTCCAGTTATGTTTTCTGCATCAGCTATCTTGGTTCTTAATGTAACTATTTCTTTTTTAACTCTAATCTTTAGTCTAAAAAAAGGCATAAATTTAGAATAAGAATATTTTGGCTTGTAATCATTAAATCCTAAAAAAGATATATAAGACTCGAAATTTTTGATATCAACCAACATTCCGGCAATAGTTACATTAATGCCCTCTGTTGCTAAAATGATTGTACCCTTTATTTTATTAAATTTACAATGATGATAAAGCTCATTTTTAATCTTTAAAATATCTTGTATTTTTTTAAATTGATAAAAAGTAACGATGGTAAATTTAGAATTTATCATTTATTCACATATTATAATAACCTTAAAAATATTTCTATGACTAATAATATTATTGAAAATGTCTTAAATCTTTTATCAAGCTATTCAATCGAAACTACTCCAAATGTATATGCAAAATATGGCACTTTTTCTGATTTAGTTCCAAAAATAAATAATGTTTATGTAACTTATCTTCCTGATGATAATATGAATAAAGTAACTGAAACAGCAAAAAAACTCACAATTGAAGGATATACAGTCATACCCCATCTCCCTGCAAGAACAATTGAAAATAAAGAGCAGCTAGAAAGATACATAAAAGTACTATCTGAAGAATGTGGGTGTTCTAAAATTTTAGTTATAGGAGGAGGTGGGAAGCAAGCAGGTGAAATTACAAGTTCAATTGAAATTTTAGAAACTGATTTGTTATCAAAATATAATTTTAAAGAAGTGGGTCTTGCAGGTCACCCTGAAGGAAATCCTGATATTAAACAAATAGATTTAGACAGAGCTATTATAGAAAAAAATAATTTTTCCAAAAAAACAGATTTTAAAATGTATTTAGCTACTCAATTTTTCTTTGAAGCAAAATCTCTAAAAAACTGGGAAATTCATCTTAAAAGCCTAAACAATAATTTGGAAATACACGCAGGTGTTCCTGGGCCGGCAACTTTAAAAACCTTAATTAGCTATGCTCATTCATGTGGTATAGGAAACTCAATAAGATTTTTATCAAAACAAGCTTTAAACATTACAAAACTTGCTACCACTAGAAGTCCTGATAAATTAATATTTGATTTAGCCAGTTATCAAGTAGAAAACCCAGAGACAAAATTAAAAAAAATACATTTTTATGCATTTGGAGGAATTAAAAAAACAAGTGATTGGCTAAAAACAATAAATAAACCTGATTTATGCTATAATAACCAAAAATTTGAATAACTCTTAATATATTAACATTTTTTATTTCGTAATCTGAAATAAATATTTAGTTACCAAAAAACATAATCTATAAACCCCTAAAAATTAAGTAATTTTATGTCTGACATTGAAATAGCTCGAAAAGCAACAAAAAAAAATATTAGAGAAATAGCATCAGTTTTAAATTTAGATGAAAATGATTTACATCCATTTGGTCATTACATTGCAAAGATTAATTTTAATAAAGTTAAAGAAAAAAAAGAAAGATCAAAATTAATTTTAGTTACTGCAATTTCTCCTACTCCTGCCGGAGAAGGAAAAACTACTACTTCTGTTGGACTTAATGATGGATTATGCAAGATTGGGAAAAAAAGTATTGTTTGTTTAAGAGAACCAAGTCTTGGTCCAAGTTTTGGAATGAAAGGTGGTGCTGCTGGTGGTGGCTATGCTCAAGTAGTTCCTATGGAAAATATAAACTTACATTTCACAGGTGATTTTCATGCCATAACTTCAGCTAATAACTTATTAGCTTCTCTAATCGATAATCACATTTATTGGGGTAACAAACTTCAAATTGATACACGTCGAATAATTTGGAAAAGATGTATTGACTTAAATGATAGAGCGCTAAGGGAAATAACTTCTAACCTTGGAGGTGTAGCAAATGGATATCCTCGTACTGATGGATTTAATATAACAGTAGCTTCAGAAGTTATGGCAATTTTTTGTTTGGCAACTGATTTGAAAGACTTAGAAAGAAGATTAGGTAATATAACTATAGCTTATACTAGAGATAAAAAACCTATTTTTGCTAAAGATTTAAATGCTCAGGGTCCAATGACAGTTCTACTCAAAGAAGCGCTTATGCCTAATTTAGTTCAAACATTAGAAAATAATCCTGCCATTATACATGGAGGTCCTTTCGCTAATATTGCACATGGTTGTAATAGTATTATTGCTACTAAAACTAGTTTAAATCTGAGTGAATATGTAGTGACTGAAGCTGGTTTTGGAGCAGATTTAGGAGCTGAAAAATTTATTGATATAAAATGCCGTAAAGGAGATTTAATTCCAAATGCTGTAGTATTAGTAGCAACTATTCGTGCTTTAAAAATGCATGGAGGTGTAAATAAAAAAAATTTACAATCAGAAAATGTTGATGCTGTAATTAAAGGTGCATCAAATTTAAAAAGACATATAGAAAATTTACATAAATTCGGACTACCTGTAGTTGTTGCTGTCAATAATTTTATTGCTGACACCGAAAATGAAATAAATGCCTTAAAAGAAGAGTGTAAAAAAATTAATATTGAAGCTATAACATGTGAACATTGGGCAAAAGGTGGAGAAGGAACTACTAAACTTGCATATAAAGTGGTTGAATTAGCTGAAAATTCAAATAATTTTAAATATATATATGAGGACAAGATTCCCCTTCTTGATAAAGTCAAAAAAATAGCAACTGAAATTTATAGAGCTGACGATATTATTGCAGACTCTAAGATTAGGGATCAATTAAAATTATTTGAAGAACAAGGATATGGTAATTTTCCTATCTGTATAGCTAAAACCCAATATAGTTTTTCTACTGATCCTGCGCTAAAAGGGGCTCCGATTAACCATTCCATACCTATAAGAGAGGTGCGTTTATCAAGTGGGGCTGAATTTATTGTAGTTATTTGTGGTGAGATAATGACTATGCCTGGGTTACCAAGTGTGCCTGCAGCTGATTCAATTAGCTTAAATTCTCAAGGAGAAATTGAAGGTCTCTTTTAAAACTGATAAGAAATAATATTCTATTTTATTATGATAAAAAGTCCTAAAAAATATTCGGTATTTTCACTTGTTAAAAATGCTTTCAGTTATCACGAAAATTGGCAACCGGCATGGAAAAACCCTGAAATAAAAAAAGAATATGAAGCTATAATTGTTGGTGGTGGAGGTCATGGATTAACTACAGCATTTTATTTGGCAAAAAACCATGGGGTCAAAAACATAGCAGTTGTTGAAAAAGGTTGGATAGGTGGAGGAAATACTGGAAGAAACACAACAATTATAAGATCAAATTATCTATGGGATCAAAGTGCAGCTATATATGATCATGCATTAAAATTATGGGAAGGTATGTCACAAGAACTTAATTATAATGTAATGTTTTCGCAACGAGGTGTAATGAATGTTGCCCACAACTTACATGATGTTAGAGAATTAAAAAGAAGATGGCATGCAAATCGCTTAAATGGAGTTGATTGTGAATGGTTGGATACAAAAGAAGTAAAGAAATTTTGCCCTGTAATTAATACGTCACCAAATATACGTTATCCAGTTATGGGTGCTACTTTACAAAGACGTGCTGGTACCGCAAGACATGATGCAGTTGCATGGGGTTATGCGAGAGGAGCTGATTCTATGGGTGTAGATATAATTCAAAACTGTGAAGTTACAGGAATAAACATTAATAATGGAAATGTTACTGGTATTGAAACTACAAGAGGCACTATAAATTCTAAAAAAATTGGTGTTGTTTCAGCAGGCCATAGCAGTGTAATTGCAAAGATGGCAGGTATTAAACTTCCGCTTGAAAGTAGACCTCTTCAGGCACTTGTATCTGAGCCTGTAAAACCGGTCATTGACACTGTTGTAATGTCAAACACTATACATGCATATGTATCTCAATCAGATAAAGGTGAATTGGTAATTGGAGCCGGAACAGATGGTTATAATTCTTATTCACAACGAGGTGGTTTTAACATTGTTGAAGATACCATAATGGCAATTGTTGAATTATTTCCTCTTTTTTCGAGAATGAAAATGCTTCGTCATTGGGGAGGTATTGTTGATATATGCCCTGATGCAAGTCCTATAATCAGCAAAACTCATATTAATGGCCTTTACTTTAATTGTGGATGGGGAACAGGTGGTTTTAAAGCCACTCCTGGTTCTGGTTGGGTGTTTGCACATACAATTGCAAATGATCAACCTCACGCACTTAACGCACCATTTAGTATTAATCGATTTTCAAGCGGTGAGCTAGTTGATGAACATGGCGCAGCTGCTGTAGCTCACTAAATGTTACTAATTAATTGTCCATATTGTGGTGAAAGAGAACAAGAAGAATTTTCATGTGGTGGTGAAGCTCATATTGAAAGACCAAAAAATCCACCTGACTTGAATGATGATCAATGGGCTGATTATTTGTTCCTTCGTCAAAATATTAAAGGCTTGCAATATGAAAGATGGAATCATTCTTTTGGTTGTAGGCAATGGTTTAACGTAGCGAGAAATACTGCGACTGATGAAATTCTTGCAGTATACAAAATGGGTGAAAAACCTCCAGTTGTTGAATCCAATGACCCAATAACTCCTTGTGGTGAACCAGCTATTGGTTCAGGAAATTTTTCTACATCAAAAAAATCATAAATATGCGTTTACAGAATAATAAAAATATTGATCAAACTAAAAAAATAAGTTTTTTCTTTGATGGCAAAAAATATTATGGCTATGAAGGTGATACTCTTGCATCGGCTCTACTCTATAACGGTGTTCATCTTATTGGAAGAAGTTTTAAATATCATAGACCAAGAGGAATAATTTCAGCCGGATGTGAAGAACCAAATGGTATTGTTCAATTAGAACTTAATGAATTTACTGAGCCTAACAGAAGAGCGACAGAAGTAATTTTATATCAAGGGTTGATAGCAAAATCTCAGAATAGATGGCCAAGTGTTAAATTTGACTTTGGTGCAATTAATGACTTACTCGCTCCATTTTTTCCAGCTGGCTTTTATTATAAAACATTTATGTGGCCCCCAAAATTTTGGAAAACATATGAGCATTTTATTCGTCACGCTGCTGGATTAGGCAATTCTCCAAAAAAAGATGACCCACATAAATATGAGCATTATCACTATCATTGTGATACATTGATTGTTGGAAGTGGTATTAGTGGCTTGTATGCTGCTAAAATAGCAGCAACACAAAATCTTAAAGTATTACTTATAGAGCAAGAAAATCAAATAGGTGGGTCAATTTTGTCGTCCAATAATTATGACAACAAAATTAATGGAAAAAGTCAAAGTGAATGGAAGGCTAAAATTTTAGATGAATTAAATAAATTAAATAACGTTAAAATTGTAACAAACACCATACTATTTGCTTACATGCATTATAATTATTTACTAGCAATCCAAGATCTTCAACCAAACAAGGGCACAGATAAAAAGAATTTAATTAGACAAGTTGTTTGGAAAATAAGAGCAAAAAAAGTAATCTTAGCTACTGGATCAATAGAGCGACCACTCACGTTTAATAATAATGATAGACCAGGCATAATGCTTGCAAATAGTGTAAGTAAATATTTAAATGGTTATGGTATCAATTTAGGAAAGAAAATTGTTATCTTTACAAATAATGATAGTGCTTACCAAACAGCAATAGATTTTCATTATCGTAATATTAATATTGTTGCTGTAGTTGATGTTAGAAATAATTTAGAAGGGGAGCTACCTTTAAAAGTTAAGAACTTAGGGATAAAAATATATACTAGCTCTATAATATTAGACACTTCTGGTAGAAATAAAATAAAATCTGTTCATATTAAAAAAATTAATCAAAATAATGTTAAAATTTTAAACTGTGACTTATTATGCATGTCAGGTGGATGGTCTCCTACTGTTCATTTGTTTACGCAATCAAGAGGAAAATTAAGATTTAGAGAGGAAGATTCTTGTTTTGTACCTCATCAAACCTTCCAGGACACTCTTTCAATTGGTTCTTGTAATGGAGTTTTTGATTTAAAAAGTATACTCAATGAAACATTTAATTCGGTTAATAATTTTCTAAATACGAATGAAAAGGAAAGTTTAAATGGAGAAATATTTGATTCAGAAGTAACAAATACTGGAAAGCAAAAAAATGCTTGGTTAGTTGATAAAGAGAATATTAGCAAATCTAAAATGTTTGTTGATTTTCAAAATGATGTAACAGCAAAAGATATTAAAATAGCCTTATCAGAAGGTTTTCAATCAATTGAGCATGTTAAAAGATATACTACCAACGGGATGGCTACTGATCAAGGTAAGACCAGTAATGTTAACGCTCTTGGGATAATAAGTGAACTTTCTGGAAAGGATATTTCTAGCCTAGGTACTACAACTTTTAGATTACCATATACGCCTGTTACATTTGGAGCACTGGCAGGTAGATTTGTTAAAGAATTTTTTGATATTGAGAGAACAACACCTATCCATTCATGGCATATAAATAATAATGCTCTATTTGAAGATGTTGGGCAATGGAAAAGACCTTGGTACTATCCAATAAATAATGAAAAAATGGATGATGCAGTTAATCGAGAAGTTAAGGCAACAAGAGATAGCTTGGGAATTTTAGATGCATCTACATTAGGAAAAATTGATCTAAAAGGTCGAGATGTAAGTGAATTTTTAAATCGTGTTTATACAAATGCATGGTCTAAGCTAGCTATTGGCAAATGTCGTTATGGTGTAATGTTAGGTGATGATGGTATGGTCATTGATGATGGAGTAACAACTCGATTGGGAGAACATCATTATTTGATGACAACAACAACTGGTAATGCAGCAAGTGTAATGAGTAAACTTGAAGACTGGTTACAAACTGAATGGCCTGAGTTAGAAGTTTATCTCACATCTGTTACTGAGCAATTTGGAACGATTAGTTTAAATGGTCCTAATAGTAGAAAAATAGTTGAGTCACTCTTTCCTGATCAAAATTTTAATAACGAAAACTTTCCTCATATGAGTTTTAAAGAACTAAATACAGATGGAGTACCATGCAGAGTCATGAGAATAAGTTTTACTGGTGAGATTTGCTATGAAATTAACATACCATCAAGTTATACTCTAAGTTTATGGAATAAATGTATAAGCTTAGGAGAGAGCTATAACATTACTCCTTATGGCACAGAAGCAATGCATGTGCTTAGAGCAGAAAAGGGTTACATTATTGTTGGACAAGAGACTGATGGTTCAGTCACTCCAATTGACTTAGATATGAATTGGATAGTAAGTAAAAAGAAATATGATTTTATAGGAAAAAGAGCACTTACTAGAAGTGATACAGCTAAAGAAGATAGAAAACAACTTGTAGGGATACTAACAGTTGACCCCTCAATAGTTTTAGAGGAGGGAGCTCATTTAGTTGAGGTTGAGACATCTATACCTATGCCTATGGTTGGTCACATCACATCAAGTTATTATTCACCAAATTTAGGTCGTTCAATAGCGCTGGGTTTAGTTAAAAATGGGATTAAGAAAAAAGGTACAAAACTTATTGTTCCTACAAATAATAAAAGTATTGAAGTTGAGATTACAAGCCCAGTTTTTATAGATCCTGAAAATGAAAGATTATTAGCATGACTCTAAAAAGAAACACAGTATTAGAAAATGTAAAATTAGAAAGTAATGGTATCTGTATTAAAGAGTTACCTTTTGTAGGAAAAATTAATCTGCGTGGCAATGCAAAAGACAAAGACTTTATCACTAATACCGGCTCAGTTCTTGATATATTAATACCAACAGAACCAAATACAAAAATTCAAAATAAGATTTTTCAAGTAATTTGGCTAAGCCCTAATGAATGGCTTATTAGCTTTTTGAATGAAGATCATTTTGTTAGAATATTTGAAGAATTGAATATTAAATTAAATCCTAAAAAAACAAGCATTACTGATATTTCTGAAAATAAAACGATTATT
>CACIIL010000020.1 GCA_902586695.1 uncultured Alphaproteobacteria bacterium
TTGCTGACCATGATGCGATTTCAGAATTCTATGATAATTATAAAAAAAATTGTCTTTCATTTCATAGTAATGAAATTTCTAAAGATCATTTCTTTGATGAAAAAAATTTAGAAACTAGAGAAAGAGTAATACCAATTATTGAAGCGATCATAAATGACAGCAATATGGAAGAAAGTGCAGTAAATGTTAAAAATGATAATTTGATTGATTATTTGCCAAATGATATTGTAGTAGAAGTACCAGGCAATGTTAATAAAGATGGAGTAAAAGGTATAAGACTAGAAAATTATCCTTCAAGTTTTGGTTCTTTACTTAACAATCAAGCAAGTACGATACAACTTACTACAGATGCAATTATTAATAAGTCAAAGCACTCAGTATACTTAGCTTTATTGGCTGATCCAATAGTTGACAATCCTAAATCAGCTGAAAAACTGATTGAAACTATGATAAATTTTCAAAAAGAACACCTAAGTTATCTTAATTAAATCTTGAACAAAGATATATTTTATATAGAATATTTTAATTAACACTTGAAAGATCGCTCAAAGGAGGATGAAGTGGCAGATATAAATATAAATACAGTTAATAAATATTATGGGGACGTACATGTTATTAAGGATGTTTCTCTAGATATAAAAAGTCAATCATTTACAGTATTAGTAGGACCTTCAGGTTGTGGTAAATCTACAATGTTAAGAATGATTGCTGGATTAGAAGATATTAATTCGGGCACAATTTCAATTGATGGCCAGGTAGTAAATGATCTACCACCTAAGCAAAGAAATATTGCAATGGTTTTTCAATCTTATGCCTTGTACCCTCATATGACAGTTTTTGATAATATGGCCTTTGGTCTTAAATTAGAAAAAAGATCAAAAGATGAAATAAATGATCGTGTTCAGGAAGCAGCAAGAATTCTTCAAATAGAAGATTATCTTCACAGAAAACCTAAACAATTATCAGGGGGTCAAAGACAAAGAGTCGCTATTGGAAGAGCAATTACAAGAAAACCAAAAGTATTTTTATTTGATGAACCTTTATCAAATTTAGATGCGGCCCTCCGTGTTCAAATGCGTGTTGAACTAGCAAAACTTCATGATCAACTTAATGCAACAATGATTTATGTAACACATGATCAAACTGAAGCGATGACACTTGCTAATGATATTGTAGTACTAGATGAAGGTATAGTATCTCAAAAAGGATCTCCGATGGATCTTTATAACAAACCTAATAATTTGTTTGTTGGTGGATTTATTGGATCTCCAAAAATGAACTTTATCTCGTCTAAAATTTTAGGTAAAAATAATGATAAAACTGAAGTTGATATTATGGGATCATCTAAAATTAGTATTCCAAAAACTTCAGCTTCAGCATCTGAAGGTGATGCAGTTCAATTAGGTATTAGACCTGAGCACCTATTAATAAATCAAGAGGGAGATGGAAGTTGGGAAAGTAAAGTTTTTGTAGTTGAAAAATTAGGATCAGGAACTTTTTTATATTTAGAAAAAGAAGGTGAGCCTCTTGTTGTTGAAACAGAAGGAGATTCAAATATAAAAGTAGGTGATACAGTTAAAGTTGGTTTTGAAGCTTCTCGTTGTCACTTATTTGATAGTTCAAAAAAAGCATTTAAATAGTAGAATCGATACTAAATGCTCCTTTCAATTAGGGGCATTTTCAAAGCGTTTTGGTAAAATTTAGTTAACTAACGTTAAAATAACTTATTAATAATATAGGGCAGAGAGTTTCATATTATTTCCTCCTAATAAGAAGTATTCCTCTTGTAAACTTCTCTGCTCTTATAAAAGAGAAGATCGTGCACGAGGAATGCTTTTTATAGTGGTTTAGATGCCGTCCAGTTTTTAACTTTAGTAGTAGGTAAGTATGGGGAAAGCTTCTCAATAACCTTTTCTGATAATTTTCTATATGTAGTCAACTTTCCTCCATAAATGTTAAGTAAAGGTGAATTTTTATTCTGTATATTTAAATCAAATATATAATCTCTTGTTACCTTAGAAGCTTCTTTATAATCTTCAATTAATGGTCTAATACCTGAGTAGGTTTCAACAATGTCCCCTTTTGAAATCTGTGTAAAAAAATAATTGTTAACTACATCTATCAGATATTTTTGTTCTTCATCAGAAATAACTGGATTATCTGGTTTGATTACATCTACTTCTGTAGTTCCTATTAACGAATATTTGTTCTTATATGGAATTACAAAAACAATTCTATTATCATCACTTTGAAGTGTAAAAGCCACCTCCTCCTCATATAATTTCTTTGTAATTATATGGCTTCCTCTAACTAATCTTATAGGTTTCTTTGTTTTTACTCTTATTACATTATTTATTATTTCATTTATCCAAGGACCTGATGCATTAATTAAAGCATTAGAATTTATTAAATCACCATTTTCCAAAGTAATTTCCCAACCAAAATCATTTCTTTTAACTTCGATAACTTTATTGTTTTCAACAATAGTTGCTCCTAATTTTTTTGCATCTTCAATATTCATTTCAACTAATTTTTTATCATCTATCTGCGCATCATAATACTTAAAGCCATCAGAAAATTTTTCTTTTAAAATTCCTTTGTATTTTTTATTTAAATCTATTTTTTTTGATTTTGGAAAACTAGTTTTTCCTCCAATATTATCATATAAAAATAATCCAATTCTAATTATCCATTTGGATCTTAATTTTTTTGAGTAAGGAATTATAAAAGGCATTGGTTTAGTTATATTAGAAGCTATTTTAGATATAATTTCCCTCTCTTTAAGTGATTCTCTAACAAGTTTAAATTCATAATTTTCGAGATATCTTAAACCTCCATGAATTAATTTTGAAGACCATGATGATGTTGCTGAACCAACTTTATTTTTATCAGCAAGATAAACTTTAAAGCCTCTGCCTGCTGCATCTCTTGCGATACCTGCACCATTTATCCCTCCTCCAATTATAAATATATCAAATTTATTCTTCATCTACTTCTATGGGTTTTGTAAGAAACTTATTGATTTCTTCATTTATTTTTTCAGGAATAATTAAATGTATTGTTTTAAAACCTAAAGTTAAAGCCGTATTAATATTTTCTAATTTATCATCAATAAAAACAGTTTCATTTGTTATCAAGTTAAAGCGGTTAATTGCTAGTTCGTAAATAGCTCGATCAGGCTTAATTAATTTATCTTCACCAGAAATAAGCAATCCATCAAATAATTTTAGAAAAGGATACTCATCTTCCATTCCTTTAAAAGTTTCTGCAGACCAATTTGATAAAACATAACACTCATAATTTTGTTTTTTAAGATTTTCTAAGACTTTAATTGATAAATTAAATGTGCCTCTAATCATTCTGCGATGATTACTATAATACATTTTAATTTCCTTTTCATAATGAGGAAATCTTGGAATGAGTTCAAGTTCCGCCTCTACTATAGTTCTTCCGGCATCCTGCTTTATATTCCATTCATCGTTACAAACATTAGTTAAAAAGTATTTTCTTTGCTCTTCTGTATCAAATATATCTTTAAAGAAATGATTGGGATCCCAATCAAAAAAAATGCCTCCTAAATCAAAAAGAAATTTCATATAATTAATTTTGTTATATAAATTAATAATTATATAAATTCATTATATTTATGAAAATTAACATAATTAGATTTACTCAAGATAAATTATTAGAATTAACAAAAAAAAGATTTTCAAAAAGTTATATTACAAAATATATACTCCCAATAATTGATAAAATTATTCATTCAAAAGATAATAAATTTCTAATTTCTGGGTCACAAGGTGTTGGTAAGTCTACATTATCTATATTATTAAAGATAGTAATAGAAAAAAATTATAAAAAAAAAGTAATGTTGCTAAGTATTGATAATTATTACTTGAGCAAAGCAAAAAGATTAAAATTAGCAAAAAAAGTACACCCTCTTTTAATAACTAGAGGTGTGCCAGGTACACATAATATAAAAAAATTATATCAAGATATAAATCGATTTAATAAACAAAAATTTCCAATTTCAATTCCTCATTTTGATAAAATAAAAGATGATGTTACAGCTAAAAAAATCAAAATAAGTAATGCTAAAATTTTATTATTAGAAGGTTGGTGTTGTGGCTCATTACCAATTAAAACAAAATACCTTTACAAAAATATCAACCAACTAGAATCAAACTATGATCAAAATAAAGTGTGGCGAAAATATTATAATTCTATGTTAAAAAATGAGTATAAAAAAGTTTTTTCTATGTTTAATAAAAAAATATATATGCAACCTCCTTCATTTAAATATATTATAGAATGGAGATCTTTGCAGGAAAACAATAATGCTAATAAATCAAATAGCAAAAATCTTATGAATATAGATATGCTAAAAAGATTTATACAACACTATGAAAAGATAACTAAATGGATGATGAAAACTATGCCAGATAAAGTAAATCTGTTAATCAAAATTGATAAAAACCAAAAAATAAAAAGATTAATAGAAAATAATAAGTTAAAAAAATTTTAGAAAAACATCCATTTTTTTACAGCTTGATTATACCTTTCATAATCTTCTCCAAATTTATCTGTTAAATATTGTTCTTCTATAGGAATAACATAAGCATTAATCCAAACGAATAAACCCAGAGCACTTAAAAAATACCCTACATTTTCAAAAGTAAAAAACATACTTAAATGAAAAATAATAAATGCTAAATACATTGGGTTCCTACAATATGCAAAAATACCTGTTTTAATTATTCTTTTAGTTTCAGCCTGCGGTATTGGATTTTCTTTATAAGAGTTGAATAAGTTTAGAGAAGAAAAAAATAATATTAAACTTAATATTAATCCAATAATACCAATTAAATTAAGTAAATTAAATAAACTATATTTTGGAATAATAAATTCACCAACAATGTAAGATATAACAAGTAATAAT
Source organism: uncultured Alphaproteobacteria bacterium (assembly GCA_902586695.1). Classification (GTDB taxonomy): domain Bacteria; phylum Pseudomonadota; class Alphaproteobacteria; order HIMB59; genus CACPNW01. The sequence continues at coordinate 4,940 of CACIIL010000020.1, forward strand.
ATAGATATATGAAGTGGATTTCCTTTAATAGCTGGTCCCATATTAATATTCTTCAATTATTTTATCTATTTTATTATAATCATTTGTAACAAGAATCGCACCTGCTTCAAGTAATTCTTTTTCATCTCTATTCTCATGCCAATGACCACCTGCAGTAAATCCTATAACTTTTACACCTGCATTAACAGCAGCTTTTATACCTATGACACTATCTTCAATAATGATTGTTTCATCCTTATTAAGATTATTGTCTTTAACAACTTTTAAATAAATATCGGGATAAGGTTTTGGATTTTTTACTAAATCAAAAGAGTATACTTGCTCTGGCTTAAAAAATTTATCTAATTTAACCTTTTGTAATCCATCAATTATTCTATTCTTTGTGCTGTTAGAACCTATAAACAAATTTAATTTTTTATTATTTATAAAATTATAAGCTCCATTAATAATGGTTAATTCATTTTTATAAATATTAGAAGCAATATTCATAATATCATTATAAAATTTTTTTTTATCATTTATAGAATATTTTTTTGATAAAATTTCTACTACATTTACTGTTTTATTACCTGCAAAATTTGCAAATTCTTTTTCATTTAGATCTACTCCAAATCTGATCATATATCTTGAAAATGCTTTTGCTGCTAATATTTCACTATCAACTAGGACGCCATCAAAATCAAAAATTATATTTTTAATCATAAATAAGTATAATTTTTATAGTTTTTTTTTAGATTTGCTCTTTTTTTATTGAAATTTTACAAATTTATAATAACAATTATTTAGCGATACATAACTCGTCGTCATAATTCGGAAGTGGGATAGGTCGCCTTCATAATTAGGAGGTTTTATGAAAATAGGCTATTTCTGTAATTCTACCAACTGGGGAAATAAAAAAGATTACAATCAAATCTTAGAAGAAGTAAGGGACATTGCAATATATTGTGATCAAAACAATTGGGACTCAATTTGGTTTTCTGAACATCACTTCAGTCATGAAGGTATGGAAATTTGTCCTAATCCAATTTTATTAAGTTCTGATATTGCAGCAAGAACTAATAATATCAGAATAGGTCAAGCAGCATCAATAATAACTTTCTGGAATCCTATTAGAGCAGCAGAAGATATTGCTTTATTAGATCAGTTGTCAAATGGAAGAGTTGAGGCAGGGGTTGGTAGAGGAATTTATGGAAGAGAAGCATTAAATATGAATGCTGATGCCGATATGAAAGATCAGGCAAAAAATTTTAGATTATTTGAAGAAACTTTAACCATCATAAAAAAAGCTTGGACCAAAAATTTTTTTAGCCATAAAGGTGAATTTTATACATATCCCGCACCTAATTTTGAGTGGGAACATGATATGTCGCCTCCAAATTCTGAATTTGTAAATTTAGATACAAAAATTTTAGAAAAAATAAGAATTGTTCCTCAACCAGTTCAAAAACCTCACCCTCCCTTATGGCAGGTAGTAGATAGCCCAAGCTCAATTGAATGGGCCGCAAAAAATGACATTAATATCATTATGTGGATACCACCGGTTCAATCACTAAAAAAACGTTTTGAAATATATCAGCAATCTAAATCGGAAAAAGAAAAACGACATGTTGAATTAGGTGAGGGAATAAGTGTTGTAAGAGACATGTTTGTTGCTGATAGTATGGAAGAGGCAAAAGAAAAAGCTGGTCAACAAATGGTTGATTATATGCGGTGGGTTTGCCATTGGAGAGGTCTTGGAACTCATAGGTATCCTGGTGAAGAACTCCCTAAAACAGATCATAAATTAGATTTGCTTTCTTATGAATTTTTACATGAAAGAAATATGCTTTTCGGAACTGTTGATTACGTCATTAATAAAATTGAAGAAATGCAAAAAGAATTAAATTTACAAAATTTAAAAGTTTGGTCTAACTTTCCAGGCGTTAAACATGAGGATTGTATGAAGAGTATACAAATGTTCACTGAAAAAATTATTCCTCATTTTAAAAGTAAAGCGAAAAGTAAAATTAAAGCCGCTTCATAATGAGTGAGAAAAAAAACCACCCTATTTCGGGAGGTAAGGCTGTTGTAGAATGTCTTAAAGCTCATGATATTAAATATGTTTTTGGCTTAATTGGATCTGCAACAATGGAGCTCTTTGATGCTCTTTATGATGAGCAAAGCATAACCTTTATTGATGTAAGAGATGAACGTACTGGTACACATATAGCTGATGCATTTGCCAGAGCATCAGGTAGTCCAGGGGTTATAATTGCAGGTCAAAATGGTCCTGGAGCTACAAATCTTGTAACAGGTGTTGCGCAAGCAAAAGCTGCTTTTTCTCCATTATTATCTATAGCTGGAGCTATTTCGACTGAACATCAAGGAAAAGATGCGTTTCAAGAAGTTGATCAACAAAAATTATTTGAACCCATTACAAAAAAAACATTTTCTATCAAAGATACTAAATCCATAACCAGGGATTTAAATAAAGCATTAAATCTAACAACTCATGGGAAATGGGGGCCTGTTCATGTCAACATTCCACGCGATGTACTTGCAGGAACAGAAAAATTTGAATCTTTTAAAATTGAGGATAAAATTGAGAATTCAGAAATAAATAAAAATGATTTAGAAAGAATTATTTCTTTAATTAAAGTTTCATCAAAGCCTGTTATGGTTTGTGGTGCTGGCATTAAAAATTCCCAAACTCAAGATGAGGTAATTTTACTTTCAAAAAAATTAAATATACCTGTTGTTTCTTCTGCTGGTCACGGAGATGTTATTTCTTTTGAATATCCTCTGTATAGTGGGCAAATGGGACCAAGAGGTAATAAAATAGCTTCTTCCCTTGTAAAAAATGCAGATTTAATTTTAGCTATAGGGACAAGGCTTGGATTTAATTCAACCTTTTATTCCTATGACAATATTTCTCAATCTGCAAAAATTGTTCAAGTTGATATTGATCCTATTGCAATTGGTCGTTATTTTCCAGTTGAGGTAGGAATTGAAAATGATGTAAAAATATTTTTAGACAACTTAATTTCTTTTATAAAAGATAAGAATTTAAAAATTAATAGTGAAAATTGGACTCAAAAATTTTTAAAAGAAAAAATAAATTATTACAAAGAAAGAGATGAAAAAGCTGATGTAAATTCAAAAATTATTCAACCATCAGGATTATTTAAGGAATTAAGAAATTTAATCCCAAAAAATTCTTCAATAACACTAGATGCAGGTACTTTATGTCTTCAAGCGACTGATGAGTTTAATTTTTATGAACCTAAATCACTTTTTACACCTTTAGATTTTGGATTAGTTGGTTTCTCATTTGCAGCTGGCCTAGGTATCAAGTTAGCAAAACCAGATTCACCTGTATTTAGTTTAATGGGGGACGGAGGATTTGGAATGACTGTATCTGAATTATCAACTGCCGTTCATCATAAAATTAATACCATTACAATTATTATGAACAACAAATCATGGGGTGCAGAAAAAGCCTACCAAAAAGATTTTTATAATGAAAGATATATTGGTGCTGATATTAAAAGCCCCCCTTTTCATAAACTTGCCGAAATCTATGGAGCTAAAGGATATCATGTTAGTCAACTGCAGGATTTAAAACAAGCGGTATCTGATGCTTTGATTTGTGATAAACCTGCCATTATTAATATCGATGTTGATCCAAAAGCTCTTTATAGTTTTCGCAAAGATTCTTTTAAACATCGATCTCAATGAACTTAAGAAAACACACAGACTCTTATGGAAATTATTATGAACTTAATGAAATAAAGAATTCTTTAACTACTATCTTTATTCACGGAGTAGGTTTGGACAATACGATGTGGTATCCTCAGAAAAAATACTTTCATGATCAATCAATTTTATTTTATGATCTTCTTAATCATGGTCAATCAAGTGGTGGTTTCACAGATTTGAGTTTTGATATCTATAGTGATCAGCTATTACATTTAATTAATGAATTACAATTAGATAAAATTAATATTGTTGGATTTTCAATTGGAGCACTTATTGCGCAGCATTTTACAGAAAAAAATTATGATAAAGTAAATAAATTAGTTTTAATTGGAAGTGTCTACAAAAGATCTGATAAACAAATTCAAACAGTTCAAAAAAGATATGCCGAAGCAGTTAATGGCAAAAGTATAACTAACGATTCAATCAAAAGATGGTTTTCAGAAAATTATTTAAATAATAATCCTCAAGTTTATAATTTTTTTTATAATCTTTTAGAGAAAAAAAAAGATAAAGATTTTTTGCCTGCATATAAGATCTTTGTAAACTCTGATCAATACTCCATTAATTATAGTAATTTTAAAATGCCAACGTTAATCATGACAGGAGAAAATGAAGTTGGCTCTACACCTTTTATGAGTGAGGGAATTAGTAAAGAAATCAAAAATAGTGATTTATATATTATTAAAGATGCAAAACATGGTGCAACAATTGAACAATCAAAAGTTGTAAATGAAAAAATAAATAAATTCTTATTCTAGCTTATTGAACAAGTCATGTCTGAGCCACAGCACATTGGGGACTTAATTTTTCCGTGTCCAGTTGGACAATTTGAAATTTGTACCTCGGACCCATCATCTTTGATTAATATATCATTCATAAGTGGTTCATTACATTTAGCGCATGTTGCATTAACTGACATACCACAAGATTGACATTCATAAGTTGCCATAATTACTCCTTTATAAAATATATTTTTAGTTTTGGTTAAAGTAAATACTTAATTAATTTCTGACACTTGATAATCGGCACTATTGAGCCATTCTGGGTTAAGATTTATTCCCCATCCAGGCTGATCTGTAACAGTTACACAGCCATTTTCTACTGCAAATGGCTCATTCAAAAATAGATCCTGTTGCCATGGATAATAATCCTCACCTTCAATAGAAAGTTCTAAATATGGACCAGCATTAGGTATGGCTTTTAATAAATGCATCGTACACATAGTGACTAATGATAAATTTGCAGCATGAGGAGTACATATAAAACCTCCCTCTTCAATTATTTTAGCAACTTTAAGAGTTCTTGTTAATCCACCAAGATACATTACGTCAGGTTGAAAAATATTCACAATTTTTCTCTCTACCATATCTCTCCATATTCGAATGTCACAATCTTGCTCACCTCCAGTAACATCAATTGAAAGTGCATTTGTGACTTCTTTTGTTTGTTCCGGCTCCCAATACGGACATGGCTCTTCAAAATGTGTCACATTGTTATCTTCAAGAAGTTTACCAACTTCAATTGCTTGAGCGGATGAAAAACAACTATTTGCATCAACTAATTTTTTTACAGAATTATCAAGTAATTTATTAATTGTTTTAACAATGTCTTCTGTTCTGCCTTCCCATTCATCCACTCCTCTTCCACACTCAGCACCTATTCTAAATTTAAAGGCATCTATTCCTTTTTCTTGAAATAATTTTTTAAAACGCTCAGCTTCATCTTTAGCACTAATATCTCTTTTCATTGATGAGCCATATACTTTTAGACTACCAGTATTGCCTCCAATCAAAGTTGTAACAGGTTTATTTTCTAATTTACCTCTTAAATCCCATAGCGCAGTATCCAGACCAGCAATTGCTCTTAATAGATATGAGCCTGGAAATTTATGTTCTTTTTCTAAAACTAAATTTTCTAGATCATTAAAATCAGTCCATAATTTACCTAAAACCCAAGGTGCAACTTGTTTATGAAATATTTGTGCTGTAATATCTGCATGATATGTAGACATTTGACCATATCCCTCAGAGCCATCTTCTAAAGTTGTTTTAACAAAACTAACAAATGGCTTGGTAAAAGTTTCTAATTTTTTAATTTTCATCAATATTGTTGTTTTAATTCTTCTAAAATAATTTTGCTAGATAAATGTGATAACATCATAACAGGAGCATTAATATTTCCTGAGGTAATATTTGGCATAATTGAAGCATCAACTATCCATAAATTATCTAAACCGTGAACTTTCAATTTATCAGATACTACACCCGTACCAATATCTTTGCTCATTCTGCATGTTCCGCACGGATGGTAAATCGTTGTCGCATTAGACTTAAAGTGATCAAGTAATTCATAATCTGTGGCAATTAGAGGATCAATGTTAACTGGAGATTTAATTATATTGCTTATGTTTTTATTTGCAGAAAATTTTCTAATAAAATCAAATGTTGCATACAAATCATGAATATCTCTTTCATCACTTAAATAATTTGGATTAATACTTGGCAGATAACCGTCTTTAAATGGCTTTAGTTTTACTTCACCTAAACTTTTAGGTCTGCATGAATTAAAGCCAATAATAAAACCATTAAATTTATCAGTATTAAGTAAAGGTCTTCTATTTTTATATGAAACTGAATACGTTAATGGATTAAAATATAGTTGAATATTAGGATGTGGATCTAGAGAATTCCAATTAACATATCCTCCACCTTGGTTTAAACTTAAGGAAAGTGGTCCACTCCTATTATAGAGATATTTTAAAACTGATTTTATTCTTCCAACCCAAGTACCTAAATCTTTATTTAAGGTCGCAGCGAATGTTTTATACAAATAATCTAAACCCAAATGATCTTGAAAATTTTTTCCAACATGAGAGCTATGTAAATTAACTGGTAAATTCAATTCTTTTAAATCACTTGCATTTCCTATCCCTGATTTTAATAACAAATAGGGTGTCATAATTGAGCCACTACAAAGTATTGTTCCAATCTTAGGTTTCACAGAAATTATTTTATTTTTATGCTTAATATCTAAGCTTATTATTTTTTTATTTTTGTAATTTAGTTTTAGAACTTCTGTTTTAGTAAAAATAGTTAAATTAGGATGGTTTTTTATTGGTTTTAAAAATACCTTAGATGATGAAGTTCTAAAACCTTTAAATATATTAACATTATAATTGCCTACTTGATTTTCAATTGAGCTTTTAAGTTGTTTATTAAAAGTAAAATTAAAATCATTAGATGCATCAAAAAAATTCTTTAGAATTGGATGATGTTGTTTGCTAATATCATTTACAGGAATTTTATTAGAAGGTAATCTTTTTGTCTTATTATTAACGGCAAATTCTATTTGATCATATGTTGTTTTAATATTCTCCCATGACCAATTTTTACTTAAATTCCAATTTTCAAAATCAGAGCGCAAACCTCTTGCATAGATCATGGCATTAATAGAGCCTGAACCTCCTAAAACCTTACCACGTGGATAATAAATCTCTCGATTATGTAAATTTTTTTGAATTTCTGAATAAAAATTCCAATTCATTTTTTTATGATAAAAAGTCATTCCATAACCAAGAGGTACTTTGATAGTTAGGTTGTTATCACTTGGTCCAGCCTCTATTAACAATACTTTATAATTAGTACTATTAATTATCTGATTAGCTACAATACACCCTGCTGAACCAGCACCAACTAAGACTATGTCAAAATTTTCCAAAATATTAAAAAGTTTGAGTAACTTTAGTTAAATAACGCGGCTTATCAGGATCAAGTCCTTTATTTTGAGTATAGCGAACAATCCATGGATAAAATTTTGACATTATAACTATTGAGTCAAATTCTGTAATTTGATTTGAAGGAAAGTAAAAATTTTTACTTTGGTCTTTAGCTGAAGAAATATTATAGACCAGTTTTGTATATTTTGTAATTTCATTACTGTCATCTTGAACAGTTAAACCACTTTTGTCATTCATACTTAAAGTAAAAAGTTTAAATGTATCTTGAATAAGACTTTTTGGTCCATGCATCACTTCTGCACTACTAAAAGGCTCTATCATTTCTTGACATAATTCTTTGAACTTTAAAGACATTTCGTTGGAAAGTGCAAAACCAACGCCTCTTCCAAGTATAAAACCTGAATTAATACTATTATCTACTAGATCAGTACTCCATTGATTATTTGCATCCTTCAAAAGCGTATCACTTAATAGTTTTATATTATCATTAATTTTTTGTTTTCCTTGGCAAATAAAAACTAGTTTTTTTAAAATTAATAAAGTTTGTACAAATGATTTTGTAGCAGCAACACTTTTTTCTACACCTGCAAACATATTAAAGAAATAATTAGCAGAATTAATAATAGGGCTGTTTTCATTATTAGATATTAACATTGTAATGGCTCCAAATTCTTGTGATTTTTTTTCACACTCAATTAAATCATTACTTTTACCTGATTGACTAATAACAATAACTAAAGCTTCAGAAAAATTAAATTTTGATTTTTCCAAAGTAATAATTGATGGTGGCATACTATAAGATGGCAATCCTAGATATTTTGCAAAAATATAAGAGCTATATAATGCGGCACAATCTGAAGTTCCTCTTGCAATAGTAACAATGTATTTTATTTTTTTTTGATTAATCAAATCAGTTATTTCCTGATAAGGATTTTTATCACTAAAAGCAAATTTACCTATAACACTTGGTATGCTGAGTGCTTCATTTAAAACTAAAGAATTAGTCATTAACTAAATTTCCATTTAAAAATATTTTTTCAATATTTAAATCTTGATCTAAAACTAAAAAATTTGATCTATAACCCTCTTTTATATAACCGATAGTATCATCATTTAAATATTTTGCTGCTGAAAAACTTGTCATTTTTACAACATCTTCCATAGGTAAATTTATTTTTAATAAATTTAAAAAAGTTTCATACATATTAACTATACTCCCTGCCAAAGTGCCCGATTCTTTAATCACAACTTTTTTATCAGTCTTAGTAATATCTGTTTCAGCAAATTTATAGTCTCCGTTGCTTAATCCACATGCACTTATTGAGTCAGTTATTGCATACAAATCTGGAATACATTTTTTTGCTATTAGAATAGACTCTTTACTTACATGATTCATATCACAAATAATTTCAGCAAATTTACCTTTTAATAGAGCTGCAGACAGAACTCCTGGTTTTCTATGATTATTAGCTGACATAGCATTATATAAATGGGTGAAACTTACTTTGTATTTATTCATATATTTTTCACAACAATCACTGTCTGCAAGTGAATGTCCAAATTGAACATTGATATTTTTTTCAATCAAAAAAGGTATAAAATCACTCATTCCATCTAATTCTGGCGCTAATGTAATTGTTTTAATTGGTGCTAATTTTGAAATTCCTTCAATAAATTCTTTAGATGGTAATGAGGCTCTAGGTGGCTGAGCACCTAATTTATTGGGATTTATAAAGGGACCTTCTAAATGCACGCCTAAGATATTTGAATTTTCATTAATTAATGAATTAAATTCAGTAAGTGATTTTAAAGTATGATCATAAGTACTCGTCCAAGTTGTAGGTAATAAAGAAGTTGTTCCTTTTGATAAATGATATTTTGACATCCGCTCTATTGCATCTTTACCATCCATTGTATCAAAACCACCACCTCCATGACAATGGAGATCAATAAAACCAGGTATAATAATATTTTCATTATTGAGTTGATTGGTTTTATTTATCTTATGTATTGATTTATCAAACTCAATTTCAGCTTGAAATGTTGAATCATGGTTAACTATAGTGCCTGAAATTTTACTCATGTTATTCCTTATAATTAATCCTAAACATTGATTAAAATTTTTTTTAAACTAACATATTATAAATGTGGGTTTTGTTTTCTAAATTTGTTTTCAAGTTTAGTATTATTTTTAGTTGCATTAGGCATATTTGAGCTAATATAAAAAGGAAAAATTTTTTCAGTTTTTAACATTGATGCTACTTCAATCAATATAGCATTTAAAATGAAAGATCCTGTTATTGTAGATACAGGCCCAACACTGAATTTGTTCACACTTATAACTGTATCGCCAGGAGGAATTTTATTATCTATAAAAATATCTACTATTTCATATAGCTTCTTATTAAGTTTTGAAAGTGGAGCCTTTTTTGAATATTTTACAGATGTTAAAGCAATAGTTTTAATGTTCTTTTCTTTGGCTATTATTGCAGCTTCTACTGGAGCGTGATTAACCCCAGAGTTTGATACAATCATTAAAATATCTTTTTTTGTAATATTATATTTATTAAGAGCTTTTCTAGCAATATTTGGAGTTCTTTCTAATGAAGTTGCTTTTTTTGCACCTTTTTTAAAAGTAAGATTATCATCTCTTATAGGACAAGCTGCAGCAAAGCCACCTGCTCTATGAAAAGCTTCTTCACCTAAAAGTCGAGAATGTCCAGTTCCAAAAATATATAATTGACCTCCTTTTTTATATGAATCTGCAATGATCTTTGCACAATCTGTAATTTTCTTTTCTTCTTGATTTGAGATTTTGTCTAAAATTTTAGTAATTATAGATAAATATTTTTTATTTAGACTGCTCATACTTTTGTGAGATATTTGCTGGGGTCAAAAACCCCAGCATAATAAAAAGATTTTACTTATATTCTTCCAATTCTTCAGCTGCTTCAGCAACTAAATCTGCAGGATCTCCTTCTTCAAGAATAGCTCCTTGAATCATTGAGTTCATAACAGATTGGAATGCTTTGTAATCAACAAATAGTGGCTCAGGTCCACCATCACCAATTGCATCAATAAACATCATCCAATAATCTTCATTGTATGGTGCAACTTTTCCAATTTGTGGATACTGCATTATTGGAGTCAAACCCCAGTCAGTATCTAAGCTGTATTGAGAGTCACCCGATGAAATTATGCTTGCTAATTCCATTGCGTGATCTTCTACACCTGTATTATTGAAAACAGCAATACTATCTGTGATTAATAGAGTACCTTGGCTACCTTGAGGTCCAGCAGGAATTCTAACCGTACTAACGTTTAATCCTTCTTTATGTTGGCCTCTGCCCCATGGTCCATTAATGTACATTGCAATTTTTTCATCATTGAAAAGTTCAGTAAGTTGAGATCTCTCCCAAGCTAATGGACCTTCTTGAGCTACGTTAGCAAGTTTTCCATAAAATGCTAGAGCTTCAACTGCATTAGATGAATCCAGAGTTATCTCATTAGTTAAAGGATCAATTACTTGTCCTCCATTACTATAAAGATAGTTTAAGAATTGATGCATTGTATTATCAAAATCTTTACCTGCTAAACCAATACCAGCAACTCCAGCAACATTATTTGTCACAGCTTCTGCCATTGAATATAATTCATCCCATGTTTGAGGACCCTCACAAGCAACACCTGCTTGCTCTAGTAAACCGCAATTCATGAAAAGAGCTTTAGTTGAAAACGCGTGAGGGAAACCCCAGGTTTTGCCCATATGCGTAACTGTATTTAAAATGCCTGGTTGATACATTGCTTGTTGAGAAGAAGGGATATTTGTTTCTAAAATATGTCCATTCTCTGCAAGACCTTTTAAAGTTCTTGATCCTACATAAGAAAATGCAACTGGATCTCCTGCAATTGCTAGATTTATTACTTTATCCTGACAAGTTCCCCAAGGAACAGCCTCTAATGTCACATTAACACCAGGATTATTTTTCATATACTCATCAGCTATTTCTACGTAATTAGGTCTAAGATCACTACCACAAAAAACCCCATGCACATCAGCTGCAAAAGACTTAAAACCGGTAAGTGAAAATATTGAAATTATAAGAAATGAAGATAGTTTTTTTAAATTCATATTTCCTCCATTATTTACAAAACACTTAACATTAAGTAGTAATATGGATCAAGGTTGTTTTACTGTTTAGGGCTAGTTTTTTACCGCTCCTGAGGTTAATCCTTCCACAATATATTTTTGAAGAAATAAAAAGACAATTAAAACAGGGGCTATTCCTACAAGAGATGCAGCCATCATTTCATTCCATTTAACCGTGGTATAACCAATAAATTCATACAATCCGGATGGAATTGGCATGTATTCTTTCTTTTGGTTAAAAGTAATAGCAAATAAGAATTGTTGAGCATAGGCACCTATAAATGCATAAATACCCACAACAACTAATCCTGGTGTGCTCAAAGGAGCTATAATGTGACGAAGGATTTGAACTCTTGAAGCTCCATCAACAAAAGCTGCCTCTTCCAGATCTACAGGTATTTTTTCAAAATATGATTTTAGTAGCCAAATAGCAGTAGGAATGAGGAAAGCTACACCAGGCACAATC
>CACIIL010000021.1 GCA_902586695.1 uncultured Alphaproteobacteria bacterium
AAAGTATTTAATATTTGTTTAATCTTTAAAAATTCATTTAAATTTTTCATATTATAGGCTAACTATTTTGTGATAAATATTTTTTTGAAATATGTTTTTTTTTAGCTCATTTGTAACTTTTGCTATATCTGATATATAATTGACAGATTGGGAATTGTTTTTAATAAATATAGATTGAATATTAATCTTATTATCTAAAAATTTAAATTGCTCTATTGATAATTGAATTTCTTTTTTTGATTTAGACAACTTTGTGTATTGTTTTAGAAAATCACTTTTAAAAATCATTATTCCTAAAATCTTTCTTATTTTATCTTTTTTATTTTTATCTTGTATTCTAAAGAAATTATTTATTTCACCTTTTTTATTAATATTACATTTAACAATTGATTCATCATTATATTGACTTTTATTTATAGATGAAATTGTATTGTACATATTATAGTTCGGATTTTTTTTTATAAATTTAATTATATTATTTATATCTTTGGGATAAAATAAAGGTTCATCACCTTGAAGTATTATAATATATTTTGAATGTATTTTATTAATTACTTCTGAAACTCTACTTGTTCCATTTAAATGTTTTTTTTTTGTAATTAATATTTTTCCTTTATTTCTTTTTACTATATCAACAATTTTTTTACTTGATGTTGCTACATAAACGTTATTGTTTTTTACATTACTTAATAAAGCTCTTCTTCTAACATGCTCTATCATAGGTAGTTTTAATATTGGATAAATTATTTTTTTTCTAAATCTTAAAGAGTTTAATCTGGCTGGAATTACTATGCTAAATTCATCTGAATTCATTGAGGAAAAACGCCGCAATCCAAATTAATATTTTGACCTGTAATTGAGGATGAGTTAGAACTTGATAAAAAATAACAAAGTTCAGCAACATCATTGCCAGTAGGTAGTTTTCCTAATGCTGAATTAGAAACAGTAAATTCTTTTAAAAAATTATCAATTTTTTTATTTGCCGGAGAATATTTATTTTTTAAAGCTTTAATCAAACCAGGTGTTTTTATTAATACTGGACAAATAGAATTTACTCTTATTCCTTTACAACCTAACTCTTTAGCTAAAGACTGAGTTAAGCCTGTGATTGCAAATTTACAACTTGAATAAATTGAATTATTTTTTGATCCTCTTTTTCCAGCAATAGATGATATATTTATTATTGAAGAACCTGGTTTTAATTTTTTTGATGCTTGTTTACATCCCCAAACAGCTGAAAAATAATTATTTAACACCATTTTATTTAAAAATTTTTGATCAACTTTATCTATAGGTCTCCAATCACTTAATCCCACATTATTTATATAAACATCTATATTCCCATATTTTTTAAGAGTTTTAATAATCAATTTTTTATGAGAAATTTCTTTTGAGAAATCACCAGATATTTTAAGTAAATTTTTATTTTTTAAATTTAAATTACTAATTTTTCTAGCAGAGACTACTACATTGAAATTTCTTTTTAAAAATAATTTTGTTATATCTAAACCAATACCTTTTGTGCCCCCTATTATTACAGCAGTTCTATTATTTAACATTTAAATAGTCATAGCAGTAAATCCACCATCAACAGGTATTTCTGCTCCAGTTACAAATTTAGAAGAGTCACTTGCTAACCATAATGTAGCTCCTATTAACTCTTCTGTTTCACCAAATCTTTTCATTGGGGTATGGTTAAAAATTTTAGACTTTCTATTTTTATCAATAAAATTTTTAAGATTCCATTTTGTAGGGAAAAAACCAGGTCTTAATGAATTTACTCTAACATTATATTTTGCAAATTCTCTAGCTAAATTTTGAGTTAAATTCTTAATAGCAGATTTCGAAGCTGAATAAGCAAAAGCTCTAGATAATGGTGGTCCAGATGAGGCTGATGAAATATTGATTATAGATCCCTTTTTATTTTTAACCATATATTGACCAAAAACCTGGCATGAAAGAAAAGTTGAATTCAATTGTGATTTAATTACTTCATTCCATTCTTTTTCACTAATTTTAAAAAAATCTAAAGATGAATTAATTCCTGAACCGTTTACAACAACATCAATTGATTGATATTTTTTTAATATTTTTTTTAATGCTTTAATATGATCATTCTTTTTTGTGGAGTCAATTTTTAAACATAAATAATCAAGCTTTCCTAATTTTTTTAATTTTAGTGAAATATTATCAAGATTTTTTTTTCTAATATCCAATAAAACAACTTTTGAGCCAGCCAGAAGAAACCCTTCCGCCAATTTACTACAAATATGCCCTCCGCCACCAAAAATAACTATAACTTTTTCTTTTAAATTAAATAAATTATCTAAATAGCTCATTTAATTTCCTTTATTATATTTCTTAAAAATTCTGCTGATTTCCAGAATAAAAAAAGATCTGAACCCAAAATAATATAAGTATAACCTTGTTTAAAAAGATCATTAATTTTATTTTTTTTTATGTCTGCAACCTGAGTACCTACACTAACATTATATTTATTACATAGTTTAATAATATATTCGCAGGATTTTTTAACTTCTTTATGCTCAGTTTCACCAGGATAGCCAAGTGATCCAGCAAGATCATAAGGTCCAATCATTATAGCATCTAAAATTTTTAATTTAAGAATTTTTTCAAGGTTATCTATTCCGGTAATATTTTCTATTTGCCCAACCATAATTGATGATGAATTCCATTTCTTAAAATAATTTTTTGATTCAAAACCATATAATTGTGCTCTATTCACACCATATGATCTCTTGCCAATAGGTGGGTACTTTATTTTATTTTTTAGATCATTAAGTTGATCTGTATTTTCTAAAGTTGTAATAAACAAACCATCTGAACCAAAATCAAGTAAGGGCTTTATCCAATCATTACTATGACTTACTGGACGTGGTAAACAAGGTACTTGAAAACTTTGTGAAATTTGGATTATAGATTGAGCTTGATTCATAGAAATTGGTGAATGCTCCATATCAATTGCTAAAAAATCAAAACCAACATAAGATAAAATTTCAATTATTGATGGCTGACTAAAAGAAACCCAACCTCCAAAAATTCTTTCCCTATTTCTAAATTTTTTTTTTAATTTTAAAGTATTTTTTATATTTAAAATCATATCTAATGAATATTATTTGTTAAAATTTTTTTTATTGCTTTATGAAGATGAAGTAAACCAGTTAATTCATTATTGTCATTAAGTACTGGTAGATCCCATATTTCTTTTGTTTCCATAATTTCTATAGCATGATTGAGGCTATCATTCTCATAAATTGTTGTAGCATCTTTTTTGATATATTTAGTTGTGTAATCTAAAAAATATGAGGCAAGCGGCTTTTGAACATTGCTTAAATTTCTTCTTAAATCTCCATCAGTTAGTATTCCAGATAATTTATTATTTTTATCAACAACGCAAATAATTCCCAATCTATAATTGTCCATCAATTCAATTGAATCTTTTAAAAAATCTGTTGTTTTTGCAATAGGAAACTTTCCTACTTCTAACATAACTTCATGAACTTTAAATTTTTTTTCAATCAACTTTGATATCTCCAAATTCTTTATCTAATTTTAATTTTGTTTCAAATAATACTTTTGCTTGTCTCAAGATAGGATCCAAGTATTTAATATTTAAAACAGTATTTGGATCTGATAAAGCATTTTTAGGATCGTCATGAACTTCCATAAACAGAGCATCAATTCCAATAGCAATACTTGATCTTACTAAAAAAGGAATAAACTCTCTTTCACCTCCAGAAATATTTCCAGCCGAGGTTGGCAATTGAATAGAATGTGTTGCGTCATAACATGTTGGATAACCAGTTTCAGCCATTATTGGGAGGGATTTCATATCATTAACAAGCATATTATATCCAAAAAAAGTTCCTCTTTCTGTTAATATCACTTTATTATTACCAAAATTTTCTAATTTATTAACAGAATTTTTCATATTCCAAGGACTCATAAATTGACCTTTTTTTAGAAGAATAGGTTTATTTGTTTTTGCAGCAGCTTCTAATATTGAAGTTTGTCTACATAGGTAAGCAGGTATTTGAATTAAATCACATACTTCAGCAGTAGAAGAAGCCCATGAAGGATCAGAAAAATCTGAAACAACAGGAATATTAAAAGTACTTCTAACTTCTGATAAAATTTTTAGTCCCTTTTCAAGACCTACGCCTCTAAAACTTTTATTTGATGATCTGCAATCCTTATCATAACATGATTTATAAATAAATTTAATATCAATTTTATTACAAATTTCATATATTAGTTCAGCCATTTTTAAGGCATGATCTCTATTTTCAATTGCACAAGGACCTCCAATAAAAACTAAATCTTTCTTTTTTCCAATATTGATTTTTTCAACATCTCCATAACCAATATCAAAAGATTTTTTTTCTAGCATGTTCTTATAAAAGCTGTTTATAAAGATTATAATATTTGATTTTACCCATGAAGTACATCAAAATATTTACTATAATATTTAAAAATTACTGGTCTGGGAAAATACATTTTTGAAAAAATTTTTACAAATTTTATTTTTTTATCGTTATTCTCAAATGAAGCCTTTGTAGTGTTAAAACTATTTAATTTAAATTTTTTATCATCAATAATCTTATTTTCTGAATCATAAGTTTTTATTCTATATTTTACATTCATATTTTCTGAATTTGTAAAAACGAGATCAAATTTGTCACAATCATTAAAAGTTAATTGAGGAAAATATTCATTAATAAAAAATGACATAGTCATTAATGATTTAATTTTATTTTTTTTGCTTAAGTATGCTGAATTATGATTTCCATGAACAAAATTCCAAAATATTGAATTGTCACTAAAGCCTAAATAACCTCTTTCTGTTACAAAGGATTTATTTTTAACTAGTAATTCATTTTCATTAAAATTATGAAAAACATAAAAAGAACCATAATTTGATTTTAAATTTAAATCAGAAAAAATAATTTTTTTAGTCTCAAAAGGTTTTAATGTAAAATTTAATACTTTTAAAAATTCACCAGTATTAGAAAAAATATAAATTTTAACAAAATCTTTTTGTTTAATTTGTGGATTTGTATGAGAAGCTATATTTGATAAAAAAAAAACAGTTTTAATAAAATCATTTCTGTAAAAAAAAGAGTCACTTACAGATGCGTATTTATTAATCGGATAATTATATATTAGTGGTTTTATTTTAAGAAAATTTCTTAAAAAATAAATTAATTTTTTAATATACATTTTCATGATTTCCAAAAACTTTTTTTTAAGCGCTGAAATAAGAATCTATTACCATGAACTACATATTCTGTTGGGGGATGGGTATGCTCCAAAGACATTCTTTCAGAATTGTCAATAGAGAAGTATATTGGAATACCTCCGCCTGTTTTTGAAGTAAATATATACATATTAGAATTAAAATTAATTTTTAAATGATTTAAATCTATTAAATTAACTGTGTTAGTATAACAATTTAAACTCGAAATTATTTTTTTATCAGAGTTGAGAATATCTAAATTAAATTCTTTAATCTCTGGAAGATAATTAAGATTTACAAGATAGAAATAATTTTTGATACTAGGATGATTTTGTATCATCGGGGAACAACTAACAAGTGTTAAGTTTTTTTGAATCATTGCTCCAGGTAATTCACCTTGATATGAGGTAGATGAATTAACACTTTTAATTTTAATATTTGCCCGCCATGCTATTTTTGAAATATGATATTTTTCATCTTTTAAAGCAGCAGTATTATTTTGCTTTTCTTTATTAAGACTGAAGAAAACTGAATGATTATTTAAATCTAAATTTAAATCTTTACTATTTATTGTAATAGTTTGATTTGCATCTAGAGAACATATATCATTAAATATCCATTCCTTTCCATTTGAATAAAAATAATGCAATATCAACTTTTTTGATTTGGAATATGAAAATATTGGTGAAGGTGATACATTGACAATATCAATCTCAGAATTTAAATTTTTTAATGGAGGTTTTAATAAAAAAAAATAATTCATATTTTATAAATCTCTGATTTTTGTGCATGGATTTCCAGCATATATTGAATTTTTATCACAATTCTTAGTTACCACACTCCCAGCACCTATTACTGTATTGTCTCCAATTATCACCCCTTTCAATATTATTGAATTCATTCCAATCCAACAATTTTGACCAATAATTATATTTTCTCCAACATCTTTAGTATTGATTCTTTTAGTTAAATTATTAACTTGATGACCATCAAAATCTATTATGATTGTATTTGGCGCAATGATTGTATTTTTTCCTATCTCAATACTTTTTTTAGAAACAATTGTAGTACCATTGATACCTACATTATCACTTATTTTAATAATACCTCCTCTGATACTTGTGAGTCTACAATTAGAAAATAATGTAATATAAGACCTCATTGAAGAACTTACTCCATGAAAATTATTACCTATACTAATTTTACCATTTCCATCAATTAGCAATCTTAAAATACCCCATAACTTATAATTTTTTCCAATAGTGAAAGAATTAGGGTAAAAAAATTTATTAAATGTAATAGAAACTATTCCAATAATAAAAGTAAATCTCTCAAATAAATAAAATTTAATATCTACATTTTTAAAAATATTATTTAATCTTTTAAGCATTAATTTAATATGTTTTTAGTAATTATTTTATTTTTATCATTAAATTAATTATTAAGTATACTATTTATATTAACATCTAAATCATTAATTAATTTTTTAAAGAATATTCCAATTGTTCGGATTAATTATATTTTCATCTTTTATAGATAATTTTGGGCTTATTTGTATATTTTTCAATTTCAATGCATTGTTAAATTTAATAACATGACTTGAATTATCTACGCCAAATACTATTGAGCTTACTAATTTTTCTTGTTTAACAAAGTTAATGGCATACTCATAATCCCTTAATTTTGTTTTTTTTAATTCATCTTGAAAATATTTAAAATGTTTATCCCATTTATTAAAATATCTATTTCTGTCAGTCATTAATAACAAACCTTGTAAAAAAATTGATCTAGCATGAAATTCAATTTTACTTTTCTTTAAATCATTTAACAAGTTTGAAGTAATAACATTTCTATTAAAAATATTTAATGGACCTTGAACTATATCAGGTGAAAAATATTTTTTATAAGAATAATATTCTTCTGGTTTATAAATTGAAAAACCAATTTTATTTATTATTTTTTTCTTTTTTAAATTCAATAATATTAAATATATTTTTTTTAATTCATTTAGTTTATACTTTTTTGGTTGATGCAATAAAACAGAATACAATTTTTTTATTTTTAATGAATTAATTATTTTATAAATTGAATTCTCAATTGTTGGTTCAGATATATTTTTGGTATAATTTATTTTTGTAATTATTTTAAATCTCGAAAGATTATAACTAGATAAAATTTGATGAACATTGCCATAACTTTCAGCAGTATCAAGATAAAAAATTCCTGATTTGTAAGCAGTATCTAAAATTCTATATATGTTACTTTTAGTTAATTTCTTAAAATTATTTTTTACTCCATAATTTAAACCAAACTGTGCAGTTCCCAATATAATTTTCATTCTAATACTTTATGAAGTTGTTGAATAATATACTTTTGTTCATTTATAGATAAATCATAATATAAAGGAAGTGTTAAACAGTTATTATAATAATAAATTGAGTTAGGATAATTTGATATATTTATTTTAAATCTCCTATAATAATGTTGAAGGAAAATTGGTAAATAATGTACCTGAGTTCCAATTCTCAAAATTTTAAGTTTTTTCATTAATTCATTTCTTGAAATACCTATTTTTTTAAAATTAATTTTTACTATATAAATATGATTAGAACTTATTTTAAAGTTTACTTTTTGAAAAGGCTCACAATTCTTAAATTTTTTAAAAAATTTATTATAATTATTAACTAATAATATTCTTTTATGTAAAAATTTTTTAATTTTTGCCATTTGACTTATAGCTAGAGAGCTTTGAATATCAGTTATTCTATAATGAAATCCAAGTTGTTGCATTTCATAATACCAAATATTTTTTTTCTTTGAAGACTCGTAGGCATATTTATTATTAAAAAATTTATCGTCTTTTTTATTTATTCCGTGACTTCTTAATCTCAAAAGTTCTCTATAAAATTTTTCATTATTTGTCGTTATTAATCCACCTTCTCCAGCCGCAGCAATTTTAACAGGATGAAATGAAAAAACACACATGTCTGAGTATTTGCATGATCCAACCCTACTACCATCTTTATATTTTGCTCCTAAAGCATGAGCTGAATCTTCAATAATTATTTGATTGTTTTTTCTTGTATAATTATAAATTTTTTTTAAATCAACTGGATACCCTGCAAAATGAACAGGAAATATAGCTTTTATAGATTTATTTTTTTTTATTAATTCGAATAATTTATTAGTATCTATATTTAATGTCTTATCATCTATATCAACAAAATAAGGTTTAGATTTTTGATAAAGTCCAGCATTTGAAGTAGATACAAATGAAATTGGAGATGTTACAAAACTATTATTTTTATTCAAACCGGCTACTATTGCACATAGATGTAGACCAGCTGTACAACTTGATACCGCAATAGCGTATTTAGCTCCAACATATTTTTTTACAGTATTTTCAAAGTCTAATATCTGACTACCTTGAGTTAATTCTCCACTTTTCAAAGTATTAGTTACATTTAAAATATCATTTCTATCAAGATGGTGTCTACCATATGGTATTACTTTAATATTTTTATTTAAAAATCTATTATTTTTAACTTCTCTTAACATTTTGTTTATTGATGGAAATTTATAATTTAATGAATTAATTATTTTTTTATTTGATAAAGAAAGATTTTTAGGTCTAATTACAAGTTTTTTATCTTTAATAGATATAGGAACTACCAAATCTTCATTTAAATTAAAAATATTTGCAATTTTTTTACCAAATAAAAATTTACTTATTGATTTATTTGAAGTAACATTAAATATTCCGCTTTTGTTACTATTAAATAATTTTTCAATTACTAATGATAGAACTTTAATGCTAACTGGATTAAAATAAACATCATCAAATAAATAAATTTTTTTTCCTATAGATAAATTGTTATATATATGATCCAAAAAAGATAATTTAGTTAATGGACCCCAGTCAAAAAAATTAGTTCTTAATATTATTGATTTTTTGTTTTCCTTTAATATAGTTTTTTCACTAAGTAATTTTGTTTTAGCATATACATTTAAAGGTGAAGGCAATGATTTTTCAGAATTATAAACATTTTCATCATTAAATAAATGATCTGTTGAAATATAAATAAATTTGCATCCAATTAATGAGCTAATTTTTGCCAACTCTCTAGAATATTTAACATTACTTTCATATGCTATTTTTGGAAATCTTTCAGATTTTTCAATATCTGTCATACCTGCTGTATGAATTATTACATTAGGTTTAAATTCTAATATTTTTTTTTTAATAGATGAATAACTCTTAGAATCTATTAAATCATAATCAGTATTTGAGACTAAATTTTCATACTTTCTTAAAGATGATCTAATTTTGTAAGAATTTAAATATTGTATTAGATTTGTTGCTAGTAAACCATTTCCCCCAGTAATATAAATAGATTTCATTCAATTAAATTATTCTTAATCCATTTTTTCAATTGATTTTTATCCATCCAATCAGAATTATTTTCAGAGGAGTAGTAAAAGTTTTTTTTAACTTTTATGCCTTTGCCTATTCTTTTTTTATCTTTGTAAAGGTCGTAAATAGAAGGTAAAATTTTAAAATATTCTTTATATTCATAAGTAAATGGTGAATCTTCTTTGCCTATCATTTGCTCATGAATTTTTTCACCTGGTCTTATTCCAATATATTTTATTTTAGATTTAGCAGATATAGATTTAGCTATATCAACTATATTCATAGAAGGTATTTTTTTTATATAAATTTCTCCACCATATGAGGTTTTAAATGCATCTAGAACTAGTTTAACAGCTTCTTCTAAAGATATCATAAACCTTGTCATTTCTTTATGAGTAATAGTAATGGTTTTTTTATTTTTGACTTGATTGTAAAAAAAAGGAATTACAGAGCCTCTTGATCCCATAACATTTCCATATCTGACAATAGAAAAAATTGTTCCTTTGTTTAAATTTGCATTTGCTGAAACAAATAATTTATCAGAAGCTAATTTAGTAGCCCCATATAGATTAATAGGACTGGAAGCTTTATCAGTAGACAAAGCAACCACTTTTTTTACTTTATTATAATTACATGCCTCGATAACATTCATAGCACCAAGAATATTTGTTTTTACACATTCAAATGGATTTAATTCAGCTGTTGGGACTATTTTTGTTGCAGCAGCATGAACAAGATAATCTACATCAGCACTAGCTCTTATTAGTGACTCTTTATCTCTAACATCACCAATTATAAACTTTAATAATGGATTATTTTTTAATTCTAGTGATAAATTCCATTGTTTCATTTCATCTCTAGAATAGATTATAATTTTTTTTGTTTTATATTTTTTTAATATAAAATTTATAAAATGTTTTCCAAAAGAACCAGTTCCACCTGTTATCATTACAGTCTTATTGTTAAACATTTTTATCCCATTTATATTCTCTAAACCAAGATTCAGGAATACAATTATTTATTTTTGAAATTTGTTTTTTAGTTAAAACTTGTTTCCATTCATTTGTATCACCTTTTCTTAAGTGACTTTTTTTGTTAAATTTTGGTTTTTTTGGCATTTTAAAAATAGATTTATCTAAATTATAGAAATCTAAGATCTTTGAGAAATAATTATTCATATTTTCAACTAATAGTTCATAGTTTAAATATAGTATTTCACCATCAAAATAATTATTATTTTTTACTTCAAGCCAATTTTTAATCCAATTTATATTTGTTTTTAGAAAAAAATTGTCAATCTGCCAATCTATTTGGTATTCGAAAGAGCGCATAAAATAATTATCATCAATTTTATATTCAAATATTGCTGAATAATTACCTGTATATTGAAGATATTTCATATAATGAACCCATGAAATTAAAGATTGTCTTGGATCCCTAAAATTAACTACAGTTTTATCTGTCAGATGATCTAAAAAAGATAAGTTCTCAAAACTAGCAGGCGCATGACCACTTACGAAACCATTTTTCATAGGTAAAAAATATGGTGAACTTAGATGAGCATCAAATGGGAATATAGCTTTTTCAGGAAACCACGCATCAGAAAATTTATATTCATTTCTTAAATCATTTAATTTCATACCATTTAAAATTGCATTAGAGACAAAACCTGTTCCTGATCTTGGCATAGAAATAAAAACAATTAAGCCTGGTTGATGATTATAATTTAATTTTTCTCTTTGAAGTTTTAAAGAATGATTATAAGTTTTTTTTGCGTTAATTTTATCGCCTTTTGCTATATAAGTTCTAGATAATCTATCAAATAAATTTGGTTCTTTAGGAAATTGTATTGTAAGATTTTTTATTAAATTGATCATTTTATCATAATGATTTTTATCAAAATCAATTCTTGAATCTTTATAATCATCTCCAAAAATTTCAATTCTTTCTAAAATTTCATTATATATTGCAAATTCAGGCATATCTTTATTCTTATCAAGTATTTTTTTAATAATAT
Source organism: uncultured Alphaproteobacteria bacterium (assembly GCA_902586695.1). GTDB lineage: Bacteria > Pseudomonadota > Alphaproteobacteria > HIMB59 > CACPNW01. The sequence goes on from CACIIL010000021.1 coordinate 11,689, forward strand.
TTTTTTTTTGATTTTTAAACTTTATTAATAGTTTGATTAGTTTTAAATCAATATGTTTATTAGAAATAAATTTAGAAATAATATACAAAATGTAAAATAATAAAGTTCTAATTCTCAGTTTAGTATTTTTAGAAAGTAATTTATTTAATATCATTAATTAGTTTATAAGTTCTTTATACTTATCTGCAAAGTAAGAACTTATGTTTGCTTTTGGTATTATGCCATTAATTAAATAATCCGAGGTATTCATAGAAATAATGTTTTTAAACTTAGTTTGAAGTTTAGTTTCTTCAAACTTTTTATTATCCAAAGATTCATTTATTTCTTTAACTGAATGAAGTATTTCATCTTCTGAATTTTCAATAACAGAAATATTAGATTTTCCAAAATGATCTTTAGAAGTTCTAATAGAATTATACTTATTTGAAAATTCTTTAAAATTTATAATTTTATTTTCATGATCATTTTTAATCATTCTAGGTATATAAAAATCATGTTCTCTTAAGCCATAATATTCAATAAAAAGTGGACTATTGGTAAATAAAACTGGATTACCAAAAAACATTGGAATATGATAATAACCAGATGAAGAGGCAATACAAAATTTATTTCTAGAGCCTAGATAAACATCCATTTCTTCAGATTTTAATTCAGAATGAGCATAATCTACTAATCCTTCAATAGAGGGTAGAGGTGTTGAATTCTTGTCTCCCATTCGAAAAACATAACCTCCCTTAGAAATTATATATTGTATTGCTTTTAAGTAAGTATTTATATTTGTATTTCTCCAATCTTCTGTTGTATTGAATGCATTTTCACCTCTATAATAAGGTTCTCTCATATGTAGAGTTACAAACCATGAATTTTTGTCTATAGCAAATTTTTTGAAATTATCTGCCGCGCTATTTAATAAAAGATCATTCTTTTCAAAAATATTTATATTTTTATTTTGCTTAACTAATTCATTCTGGGTGACATTAGAAGCTAAATCTAAATACGGACACTCTTTTTCAAGAGGTACACAAAAACCAAGTGGCAAAGTCAATATTTTTTCTAGGCCAGATATCGAACTACTAATATGATTATCTTCTATAAAATTAATATATTTTTTAAACATTTGATAAAGTTTATAATTTCTAGGTTTATTTTTTTTTCCAATTACTGAAAAGAAATTTTTATTTTTAATCAATTTAGTTCTTCTTGCATTAATCAGGCTTTCAACTGGAAAATGATTACCTAAACTTCCAGTAAACATTCCATTCCAAATAAAATCTAAATTTAATTGTTCTAAATTATTTTCTTTGAGCCATGCTTGTCTTATTTCACCATATTTATTAAAATATTCAAATTTTTCTGGGTCACATTGCCAGTGTAGACTCTCAGCAGCAATAAGATAAAAGAATGGAATATTGGGATATTTTTTAATTAATTTTTTTGAAATTTTTAATCTATCTAATCCACTTAACTTATTAGTGTCGTTTATGATTTTTTCAATTTCATCAATTTGAATTATATTGTAACCCAAAATATTAATCAAATTTTGAGATAATTTTTTAATCATAATGAATAAAATTTAATTATTTTATTTGTTACGTATTTAATTTGTGAAAAATTTAACTTCTCATGACATGGAATAATTAATATTTTTTTAATTAATTTTTCAGCATTAGGCAGTTTTTCTTTTTTAAATTTTTTATAAAACGGAGTGTTATATACTAAAGGCAAATTAAAAATTTTTGTCTCTATTCCATTATGACTTAAATATTTAGCTAATTTATCGCGTTGATTTACAATAATAGGAAAAACATATCTACCATGAACTTCATTTTTTGAAATAGTTTGAAATTTAACATTATTAGGTAAATTTAGTTCATAAAAACTTGCATATTTATTAATTATTTTCATTTTATTTTTAAAAGATTTTAAAGAAACTAAAAGTAATGATGCACTAACACTGTCTAATTTATGATTAAGCGAAGGTTCAATACAATGATTGGTTACTATTTTTTTATAATCTGAAAGGGTTCCTGCATGTCTTAATATTTTTGCCCTATCATATATTTTTTTTGAATTTGTTGTCAAAAAACCTGATTCAGTATATCCATTAAATGGTTTCATTGGATTTGAACTAAAACCAGCAGCGTCTGAAAAAGTACCTGAAGACTTATTTGATAATTTGGCACCAAATGATTGTGCTGAATCTTCAAAAATTTTTAATTTATTTTTTTTTGCTATTTTTTTTATCTCAAGCATATTACATAATTTACCTGCATAATGCATACATAGAATTGCTTTTGTTTTTTTTGTAATTTTTTTATTTACTGAAATTGGATCAATATTTAAATTATCATCAATATCAGCAAAAACTGGTATTGCACCACACATTAAAATAGCATTAACAGGAATAATCCAAGTTAATGTTGATACAATTACTTCATCTCCTTTTTTAATACCCGCAGACTTCATTGCTAAAAAAATAGCACTGCTACCTGAAGACACAGCTAGAGTATATTTTATATTTAAAAATTTTGATAATTTTTTTTCAAGCTTATCAACTTCTGGACCCAAAAATAATTTTCCATGGTTTAAAACATTAGAAACAGAATTGATTAAATTTTTTTTTAAATTTTTATCGTATACTTTTAGGTCAAAAATAGGGATTTTAAATTTCATAATTATCTTTAAAACAAAAGATTTGAATTGTCTCTTAAAAAACTTATTCCAATATCATAATTTTTATCTTTAATTGAATTAGAAATATATTTTATTTTCTTATTTCTAAAATTGGTTTGTCGCCAAGACATATTAAAATCATTTATCATTAATTATTTTTAATTGAGGAAGAGGTATAACAAATTCAATATTTTTTTTTAATAGAGATTTATGTTTATTTATTATAACATTACTATGTTGCCAAGCTAAAATTAAAATAATTTCTTTGCTATTTCTTTTTTGGTATAGTTTTTTTGAACTGAAAACAGGAATTTTGTAACCTGGGGAATAAGTATCATATTTAATTTTATTATCATCAACAATATATTTAAGATATTTTGAGAGATTAAAGTTATAAATCAAAGTTGTAACACTATGTGAAGCTCCAAAGCCTATTATATTCAATTTTTTTTTACTAATCGTCTTTAAGTAATTTAAAAGCTCAATTTTTTTTAAATTAATTTGATCAAAGAATTGATTATAATATTTTTTAGTATGAATTTTATTAATTTTTTCAATATTGATTAATTTTAAAACTTTTGATGGGAATCTTATATTTTTATTAATTTTCTTAATATATATTTTTATTGATCCACCTTTAGGTTTTGTAATAAGAAAATCATTAATGTATAATCCATTTTTTCTGAGAAATTTATCTAAAAAAGTAACTGTAAAATATGAATAATGCTCATGATAAATATAATCAAACATATATGATTTGAATTGATCAGGGTGATAACCAGTTTCTATAACTAAGTTACCCTGATTAGATAGTAAAATTTTAGTTGATATTATAAAATCATTAATATCAGCTATATTTGCAAAAACATAATTTGCAGTTATATGATATGCTTTTCCATATTTCTTTATTATTTTTTTAACGGTATTTTGATTAAAATAACTATTAATAGTAGGAATTCCTCTCTTATTAGCTAATGAAGAAATATTTTTTGCTGGCTCAATACCTAATACTTTCATACCTTTAGATTTGAATGATGATAAAAAAGAACCATCATTGCTTCCAATATCAACAATTAATTTACTATTATTGAGGTTAAATTTATTTATTTCTTTTTCCGCAATTAAATCATAATGTTTTTTAAGACCAGAGGTAGTTGATGTTTCATAAATATAGTTTTTATAAGATAAATCTGGATCAATAGTATGTTTCAAATGAACGTATTTACAACTATTACAAATAATTAATACCATAGGATATAATTTATCTTTTTTAGATAAATTCTTTTTCTTTAAATATAGATCTTCAAGAGGTGAATTTTGAAACTTATAAAGTATATTAATTTCATTAGAATGGCATGCTCTACATTTATTATATGACCTAACTTCTTTCATTTTTATTTCTTTCTTTTATAAATTTTTAAATTTAGCTTTCATAGTATTATTAGATTTAAAAGGACCAGAAGATACTTCTTTAAATATTGAGTCTTCTAAAAAAAATTGTGAATGAATGACATGTTTTTCAAACTTATATAAAAATATCTTATTTAATTTACTTTTATTATATTGAGACAGTATAATACTATCAATAACTTCTCCTGTAGAATTATATATTTTAACTTCCATTTTACCACTGATGATTAATAATGATTCTGACTTATTATGAAAATGTGGTTCAACATAAGTTCCTTTTTCATGAAATATTATCATTTCATGTATCTTTGAATTAATATTTTCATGAATACAAATTCTTGATTTTGGATATTTTTTTATAAAAGATAAATCTAAATTATTTAAAAATTTATTAGATAAATTTTTTTTAAAATAAAAAGTATTTTTATGATTATGTTTTTCTTTTATAAACTTATTTTTTTTCATTACTATTTTCTAAGAACATATCTTTTAGAGCTTTCTCGAGAGATGTAA
>CACIIL010000022.1 GCA_902586695.1 uncultured Alphaproteobacteria bacterium
TATAAAAATAAAATAAAATCTCTTGGTTTTGCTAGTAATAACCTAAATGGCCCAAATACAGTTACTGATAAAAAAATACAAATATTAATCAAAGAATGCAAAACTTATAAAATTGAATCGGTTTTATTAACTCGCTATGTGTCCTTAGATAAATTAATTAAGCAAATAGATTTTACAAAACCCAAAACTATTTCTTGCTCATATCATTTTAGTAAAAACCAATTACAAGTTTTACGAAACACATTTAAAAGATTAAAAATTGGAATAGCAATTAATCCTGAAAATTTTAATATGAAATATCTTAACAATATAAAAAAAATTATAAATGTAATTTATTATGATATGAATGTTTACAAAGCGAAGAGCATTAAAACTTATGCTTTAGTTAAGTGTTTAAAACAAATTCAATATATAAAAAATCTTTCCATTCCTGTTTTTATTGGGGGTGGAATCAATGAAAAAAAAGCTAAGGAAATAGTAAATTTATTAAAACCCGAGGGCATTGATGTATCTCGAAGTCTCAAAAATTCTAAAAATGTAATTTCTTCAAAGAAGCTAAAAAACTTTTTAAAACAAGTTACGGTAGTTTAATTTTTTAATAACATAGTGATCTTTTAGGTTTTTAATTAACTCTTTCACTGATAACTTTGAAACTGGGTCCTTAAAAAAAGGGGCTATATCAAGAAGTGGGCATAAGACAAAATCTCTTTCTTGTAATCTTGGATGAGGAATAACTAAATTATTGTTTTTAAAAATTTTTTTATCCCAAAAAATGATGTCTAAATCTATTTTTCTTGGGCCATTAATAATTCTTTTATTTTTATGTAGCTTTCTTTCTATCAAGTGTATTTTTTTTATTAAATCACTTGGGTGAATTTCTGATTTTAGAGAAACCATAGTGTTATAAAAATAATTTTGTTTTAAATAACCATATGGTTTTGATTTATAGATATTAGCTAACTTAGAAATATTACCTATTTTGCTTAATTCAAAAACTGCCCTTGAAAGGTTATTTCTATAATTGCCAACGTTGGTTCCCAGGGCGATATAATAACTAGTTGGATACACTTACTGTTTCTGATCCGTAACGTTTAGCAACTGCAGTTTTATTAATTTTGATTTTAACTTTTTTAATCTTAAATTTTTTTTCTAACATTTGCGAAGAGGATATGATAAGTTTTTCTAGAGTCTTGTATCTTGATTCATTTATAAATTTTTTTAGTGATTTAGTTACACTAGAATAATCTTTTAGATTAGACATTGTTTCTAAATTTTTGCCTTTGAGCACACTATAACTAAAATTTAGGGTAACTTTTAGTAATTGTTTTTTCTTTCTTTCATCTGGTTTTATACCAATGTTAGCAAATACTTTTAGGTTTTTAATTTCTACATCAAACATAAATTTTTATAAACTTTTAAGGATTGGTATGTTTCTTTTACATCATGCACTCTAAACATATTCACTCCTTTTTTATAGCAATAAAGAGCAGAGGCTATTGACCCACCAAGCCGGTTATTGACATCACTTTTATCTATTCCGTTTATCCAGCTTTTCCGAGAAGTTCCCAACATTATTCCACATTTTTTTATTTTAAACTTCTGGATATTTTGCATAATTTCAAAATTTTGGGCGAGGTTTTTACCAAAACCAATTCCAGGATCAAACCAAATTTTAGACTGTGGTATTTTATATTTATCTGTTTGTTTAAGTGTTTTTTGAAAAATTTTTTTTATATCACTGACTACATTTTTATATGAATTCACCTTAGATTGCATAATTTTAGGGGGGGCTGGTGTATGCATTAAAACTAAACCATTTTTGAATTTTTTAGTCAGGTGGAAAAGGTCATTGGAGCCGCCAAAAATATCATTAATAATATGCGCACCGTTTTCTAAAGCAAATTCCTGTGTTTCAATCTTTGAAGAATCAACCGATATTAGGAATTTATTCTTAGGTAATTTTTTTAAAATTGGTGATAGTTTTCTAATTTCCTGCTGATAACTTATTGGGTCACTTCCTGGTCTTGTGCTCTCCGCCCCTATGTCAATAATTTGAGCACCATCTTTAACCATCTGCTTTATGGACTTTAGGGCATTAGAAGTTTTATAATTTTTACCAGCATCACTAAAAGAATCTTTAGTAACATTACAAATGCCCATTATTGATGGAGATAAAATAGAAAAATTATTTTTATTAAATATCATAATTCTAATTGAGCCTTATACATTGAAGATAGTCTTTTAAACATTTTTGAAGAAGAGCTAAACCATTTAATTTGAGGAATTGATGTTACATTTATAACTCCTTTGCCAGAACCGACTAGAATTATTTCATCTGCAGCTGATAAGTCTGAAAAACGTATTGATTTAAAAAAATATTTGTTCTTAATTTTTTTTAACAAATAATTCATTGTTACACCTTTGTAGTAATTTCCCTTAGGGAGAATAATCTGATTATTTGTTATCAAAATTAAGTTTGTTGTTGAGCCCTCAAGAATTATATTTTTATTATAAAATAATATTTCCATTTTTTGCATATTAATATTTTTTTGCATGAATAATATTTTTTTATATTGTAAATTTTTAATTTTTGCATTTGATCTTTGATAATTAACAAGCTTGCATTGAAAAATTTTATTTGGTTTTAATCGAGACCTTAAAGATAAGGATATTTTGTTATTCTTAATTGCAACTCTAAGCAGGTGATTATATTTTTTTATTTTTAGATTACGGGGAATTAATTCTAATAATTTTTTTTCAGTTAACAAAAAATTTATATTAAGTTTTTTTAGACTTTTGTTTAAGCGCAATAAGTGATCTTTTAAAAAAATATATTTAGGACTTTCTCCATATACTCGAATTGTTGTAAAAACACCCTTTGACCCCCACAAATGATCGTATTTTACATTTTCAAATGTGTTAAGCTTGTATGATCTTTTGAATAAGAAGTTTGCCATCAACAGTTAAAAACGAATCAGGGTGAAATTGAAATCCATATACATTATTAATAGTATCTTCTATAGCCATGGCAACATTAGTTTCTACACATCTCATAGTTATTTTGAGAGAAGTCGACTTAAAAGGCTCTTTAAGTTTAAGAGAATGGTATCGCCCAGCAAGAAAAATCGTATTAGGCTTAAAAAAGGAGCTGCCTTTCAATACTTTAACTTTTGACTGATATCCGTGATATATTTTTTTTTGAGGAATAATTTTACCTTTTTGAGCAAACAATATTTGTTGAAAACCTAAGCAAATACCAATAATTTTTTTAATACCTTTGTATTGGTAATAAATTTTTTGTGTTTCTGGATAGTGAGATGGGTCGCCAGGCCCGGGCGAAAAAACAATAATTTTTGATTTTTCTAACTTGTTCCTATCAATGTCATAATAGTTTGAAACATAAGTTGGGGCAAAACTCTCAAGGAGATGAACTAAATTATACGTAAAGGAATCTTCGTGATCGATAACGTAAATCATGTTTTAAATAAATCTAAGAGTGATTTAGCCTTGATGTAGTTTTCTTTGTATTCTCTTTTTGGTTTACTATCAATAACAACACCGCTTGCTGATGAAATTTCTACCCGTTTTTTGTAATTTAAAATTGAGCGAATAATAATATTAAAGCGCATATCGCCATTACTATTAATATAACCAAAACTGCCAGTATAAATATTTCTGTTTAGTTTTTCTCTACTGTTAAGAAGTTTTAAAGTACTTTTTTTTGGACAACCGATCACTGATCCTCCGGGCATCATTGCAGAAACAATATCATGATTACTGACATTCTTTTTCAACTTACCTTTGATCTCAGTAACATAATGATAAAGATCTCTGTATTCTTCAACGCTTTTCAATTTATTAATTTTAACACTGCCCGTTTTACATATACGTGATAAATCATTACGCTCCATATCAACAATCATATTATGTTCTTTGCTTTCTTTTTCATTTTTTTTAAAAAAACCATTAGCAAATTTTGTAGTCATTCTTTTTGTTCTATTTAGTGTTCCTGCTATTGGTTTTGTCATTACAACATCTTTCTTTTTTTGAATCAATGTTTCAGGAGAACAACTTATAATGCTATAATCCTTATCTCTTATTAGAAAACTTTCTGGAGATTCATTGATGCTCATTAATTTCCAGAAAAATTTAACAGCGTCTATGTTGGATTTATTTTGATAAGTTTGACAAATTTTAATTTGATATGTTTCTCCTAGTTTTATTTTTTTTGAAAAATGTCTGAAAAGACTAGAGTATTGTGACTCATTTAAATTTAAATTAAATTTCTTTTGGTAAAAATAATTGGCCTTACTCTTTAAATGGTGTTGCTGATTAAAATTTTTTAATAAACTTTTAATTATTATGTTTTTTCGTATTTTAATAATCGTTTGCGGTTTATAAAATAATCCTGGATAAAAATTTACATTTTGTTGTTTAGGTAGTTTGATTTTTATGTTTTCACATAAAAGCTGAAAACCCAAAAAACCTATATAACAATTTAATTCTTTGATAGATGATTTTGGTTGTGATGTTTTCTTATTTAAAAAATTTTTTATATTTTTAGAGTTTAGGACAATCTTTTCCTTAAAATCAGTATAAACATCATATCCGCCAACAGTTTTGTAGATTATTAGTGGCTTATTAGATTGAAAAATCTTATTGAGGTATTCTTTATTGTTCAACACTGAATTCTATTATAATTAGGTAAAATATATGAAAAATACTTTTATTCGAAATATTGTTTTTTTGCTTGTATTATTTTTATCTAGGATTGTTTTGTCACATGGAACAGTAATTATTACCAATGCTGAACATAATAAAGGATATATAGATGTAAAAATATATGACTCTAAGGACACCTTTCTTGAAGAAGATAAGGCTATAGAAGTTGTTAGAAAAAAATCGAAAAAGGGTGAGGTTGTCATTCCATTATCAAAAGTTCATGAGGGCCAGATTGCTATAGTGGTATACCATGATGAAGATGGGGATGGAGAATTAAAAACTGGTTTTTTTTGGCGCCCAAAAGAAGGTTTTGCTTTTAGTAATAATTATCAACCTAAAGGTCCTCCAAAATTTTCAAAAGCATCTATAAATTTAGTTCATGGAGAACCAGTATATATAGAATTAAATTACTAATTTTATCCTTTTCTTCTCAGCGTAGATCTTCCACCATCAACATTAAATATTTGACCAGTTATCCAATTACTTGAGTTATTTAATAAAAGGGCAGCTAATTTACTATGATCACTAGGTTGGCCAATTCTAGGAATGGGGTGTAATAATTCAATTGCTTTCCTTATATTCTCATTTGAGGTTATTGATTTAGTCATACCAGTATCTGTTAGACTAGGTGAAATACAATTCACCCTTATGTCAGGAGCAAGTTCAGCTGCCAATGAAACTGTTAGAGCCTCAACACCACCTTTTGCTGTTGATATTATAGTATGATTCATAAATCCAGTTTTTACTGCTATAGAAGAAAATAATAAGATCGATCCTTTATTTTTTTTTAAAATATCTTTTGTTGCTTTAATTGAAATAATCGCACCCAATGTATTAACTTTAAAACTTTCAATGTAATCATTTTCATGTGCAAGAGTTAGTGATTTTAAATCAATTGATCCTGCACAATATGCTAATCCAAAAATATTATCTCCGCAATCATTTAAGGCTTGAATTAAATCTTTGCTTTTAGTAACATCGGCTACTGAATAAGGACACTTCAATTCATCAGATATTTTTTTTAAAGAAGCATAGTTTCTACCAATTAAATGCGGCTCAAATTCATCTTTAATAATTTCCTTTGCTATAGAAGAACCAATAGATCCTGATCCACCAATAATTATAATTTTTTTTTTTGACATTTATTGTTGGGTGGATTTGGTGTCTTTTATAGCTGCATTCCATATAATTAAACCAAATAAAATTTTATTTATAAAATCTGCTAAATTGTAAGTAATGTTAAGAAAATTAATATTAACTGTTCCCAGTCCAATCATTGGAGTTAACAAACCAAATATATATCCTATCGGATAAATTGACCAACCGATAACAACAATTAAACCCATTGTCCGAAAGGCATATTTGATTGATTCATTCTTAGTTGCTACAACACTTGATTCACCTCTAAATATTTCAAAAACAATAAATATCCATCCTGCCATACCTATTACAAATCCCATTGGTGCTGAAATCCATCCATTTTCACCTGCGTATCCGCCAAGAAGCATAACTAGTGTTCCAAGCAACAATCTCCAAAAAACATTAGAGGATACGGCTAAGCCTGCCGCTACTAGAATTAAATAAAACTCTATCATTTGTAAAGGAACTGTAAGCAACCAATCTATATATCTATATACGATAGGCGATTCTCCAGTATTTACCCAATGCTCTCTCATATAGTAATAGTGGACAGTAGCTATTAGGGTGACTAAGCCTACTACAAGCAATGAAACTCTCCAAGAAGATTTCACATTCATTCCCTCATACAAAAAAAACACAGTGGCTGCAAACATTGCAACTGAAACTATCCAAAAGGAAATTCCAACATAATCCGAAGCTTGTAAATAATAACCCATAAACTACTCTCCCTTTCTATAAATTATATTATTTTAATAATTTTCAAGAAGAATTATCAATATTTTAAAAGGTGCGACAAAATATACTCTTAAATTTTGATCTTTTCATATTTGGTTAATTGAATTAAATATTTTAATAATTACATTACAAATTCCTTAAAATACAAATTTTTAAAATAGAAAGCGTAAAATGTTTAATAAAAAACAAAAGATGTTAACTAAAGAAGAGGAATATAAATTAATTCGTAATTGGCAAAATTCAAAAGACAACAATTCATTTGTTGAGCTTTTAAATGCATATAAGCCTTTAGTTTTTTCTTTAGTTAAAAAATTTTCCAGTTACGGCTTGCCACAGGATGATCTTTTGCAAGAAGGAAAAATGGGCTTAATGTACGCAATAGAAAAGTTTGATATTTCTAAAGGATTTAGACTTTCTACTTATTCTCGTTGGTGGATAAGAGCAATGATACAAGATTATATTATAAAAAATTGGTCAATAGTAAAAAATGGATCTACTGCTTCACAAAAAATTTTATTTTTTAATTTTAACAAAGTAAAAAAAATGATTAATTTAAATGGTTTAAAAACTATGGATATCGATGATATCTATAAAATATCTAAAATGTTAAATATGAAACCATTAGATATAGAGCATTTAAACACCAGATTAATAATGGGTGATCAGTCATTAAATCAAACTATTAAAGAAAATGAAAGTACCGTTGAATTAATCGATCTTTTAAAAGATAACTCAGACACACAAAATACTGTTTATCAAAAAAATAATGATGGAGCTCTAAAACAAAAATGGATTTTGCAAGCAATTAATAAACTTGATGAAAGAGAAAAATTTATAATTAATTCTAGAAAATTAACTGATTCACCAAAAACATTAGAAAGTCTTGGCAAAAAATTTAAAATCAGCAAAGAAAGAGTAAGACAGATTGAGGTAACGAGTTTAAAAAAGTTGAAAAAAAATATATTACAAATTTCAAATGAACCAAAAGAATTTTTTGTTAATTAATTTTAAGTGCAAAAAGATTTAGATTTTTACAAATATTTTAAACCTGAATTATCGCCTCAAAAAATGCTTGAATATGGAGTTTTTGGAGGTTCATATCTTGGCAATACGATTGATGAATTTCCAAAATCTTGGTTTAAAAAAGCTAAATTAAGTGAAAAATTTAATGTTCAACTGAATTATTTCCAAATCAAATCTGGTCAAAGCTTGCAAGAGTGGCAAAAAAAGGGCTGGATCATGAAAGAAGATCCGCGCGGTTGGTTTCAGTGGTACTGTCGTTTTTCAAATGGAAGAAGAATTCCGGAGGTTGATAAAATTCAAATTTCTAGATGGAAGGCTTTTGGTCCTAGGCACATAGGCGGTATTAAAAAAAATTGCCCTAAAAGATTTTTCAGTTGTAGGAGAAAGCAAAGGCAAGCCTTGCTGCAATGGGCATATAACCCTTTTTTTTAATTTTAGAATTCAAAACATCCATCAGTTTAATATAAGGTAAGTTATTAATTATGAATAAATTAAAACTTCACAACACTCTTGGTAATAAATTGGAAGAATTTATTCCAATTAATATAAAAAATATAAGAGTATATGCTTGCGGTCCTACTGTTTACAACTATGCACATATTGGCAATGCGCGTATGGCAGTTGTTAATGATTTATTAGTTTGTTTTCTCAGAACAATATATCCAAAAGTAACCTATGTTTCTAATATTACTGATATAGACGATAAGATTATTGCAGCATCAGAAGAAAAAAATATTCCAATTAAAGAGCTAACAAAAAAATTTACAGATATTTATAATGAGGACATGTCTGTTCTTGGTGTCAGTCTACCTGACATACAACCAAAAGCCACCGACCACATAAATGAAATGATAGAATTAACAAAATTATTAATCCAAAATAATTTTGCATATGAAAAAGAAGGTCACGTATTATTTGATGTGCCTAAATTTAAAGATTATGGATCTTTGTCTGGGCGTAATAGAGATGAACAAATTATAGGAAGTAGAGTTGAGGTTGCTCCTTACAAAAAAGATCCAACCGATTTTGTTTTATGGAAACCTAGCCCTGCTCCAAAACCTGGTTGGGAATCTCCTTGGGGTTTTGGCAGACCTGGTTGGCATTTAGAATGTTCTGCAATGTCAGAAAAAACATTAGGACTTCCTTTTGATATACATAGTGGAGGAGCAGATTTAATTTTTCCTCACCATGAAAATGAAATTGCACAGACATGTGCTGCTCATAATAATACTCATGATTTAAAATCTTTTGCAAAATATTGGTTTCACAATGGATTTGTGAATGTAGAAGGAGAAAAAATGTCAAAATCTGTTGGTAATATACGTCTTGTTAATGAGTTGAATAAAGAATTCAAAGGAGAAGTATTGAGGCTTACACTTCTTTCTGCACATTACAGACAGCCATTAAACTGGACTAGAAATATTATAAAACAGAATAGTACTATGTTGGAACGTTTTTATCGAAACCTAAAAGATTTAGAAAATATAGATGCTTATAAAGATAATGATCAAATAGATGATGTTGTTATCGAAGGTTTATATGATGATCTTAATACTCCAAAAGTAATTGCAGAATTAAATGTATTAAGTAATCAATTAAGTAGTGCAGATAACAAAATGAAAAGTAGGATTAAATATAATTTATTGGAAGTAGGTAAAATAATTGGCATTCTTCAAAATAATCCTGATACGTGGCTAGGATATGGAAAATCAGCAATTCTTGATGAAACTACTATAGAAAGGTTGATAAAAGAACGCAATGAAGCTAGAGGAAATAAAAATTTTGATTTGGCTGATCAAATTCGTGATGAACTAAAAGAAAAGGGTGTCGAAATTGAAGATACAAAAAATGGAACCATTTGGAAAAGTGTTTAAAGTTTATATATGAGTGATAAAATTACTATTACATTTCCGGATGGAAATATAAAAAGTGTAAAGAAAGGAATTAATGGTTTTGAAATTGCTGAAGAAATTTCAAAATCTTTAGCAAAAGAATCTATTGCTATAAAAATAAATAGTGAAATTTTTGATCTTAAAAGAAACATTGAAAGAGATGCAAAAATTCAAATAATTAAAAAAAGTGATGAAGAGGCCCTTGATATAATTAGACATGACTGTGCTCATGTAATGGCAGAAGCTGTTCAAGCGCTGTTTCCAGAAACACAAGTAACCATAGGACCTTCTATTGAAAATGGTTTTTATTACGATTTTGCACGCAAGGAACCTTTTACACTTTCAGACTTGCCCAAAATAGAAAAAAAAATGCATGAAATTATTAATAAAGGAGAAGAATTTACAAGAGAAGTTTGGTCACAAAAAGAAGCTAAAAAATTTTTTAAAGATAAAGGAGAAGTTTATAAACTTGAATTAATTGAAGATTTAGATCCTGAAGAAGAGATATCCATTTATAAGCAAGGTGAATGGCTAGATCTTTGCCGCGGACCCCACATGAACAGCACAAAAGAAATTGGTAAGGGTTTTAAATTAATGAAAGTTGCCGGCGCTTATTGGCGCGGTGACTCCAGTAATATAATGCTAACACGTATATATGGAACAGCTTGGAGGAATGAAAAGGAATTAGACATTCATTTAAAACAAATTGAAGAAGCAGAAAAACGAGATCATAGGAAGCTTGGAAAACAAATGAGTCTGTTTCATTTTCAAGAAGAGGCACCTGGGGCTGTTTTTTGGCATCCTAAAGGATGGCAATTATTTCAATCATTAATAAACTATATGCGCTTAAGACAAGATAGAGCAGGTTATGTTGAAACTAACACGCCAGATCTTTTAGATAAATCATTATGGGAAGCTTCAGGACATTGGGAAAAATTTGGTGATAATATGTTCACTACAGACCCTAAAGAAGAAAAGGTTTTTGCTATAAAACCAATGAATTGTCCAGGGGCAGTTGAAGTATATAAACAGGGTCTTAAAAGTTATAGAGACCTCCCTTTGCGCATGTCTGAATTTGGTAAAGTGCATAGATATGAACCTTCTGGAGCTTTGCATGGTTTAATGAGAGTAAGAGCTTTCACTCAAGATGATGCACATATTTTTTGTACAGAGGATCAAATAACTGAAGAAAGTAAAACAGTTTGTGACCTTATCCTTAGTATTTACAAAGACTTTGGCTTTAATGACGTAAGAATCAAATTTTCTGATAGACCTGAAAAACGAGTAGGCAATGATGTTGTTTGGGATAAGGCAGAAGAAGCCTTAAGACTAGCAATGGAAGCTACAGGGCTTGAGTATACACTTAATCCTGGAGAGGGCGCTTTTTATGGACCAAAACTAGAGTTCGTTTTACGAGATGCAATTGGTCGCGACTGGCAATGTGGAACATTGCAAGTAGATTTAAATTTACCGGAAAGACTTGGGGCAACTTATGTTGATGAAGATGGTCAGAAAAAAGTTCCTGTGATGTTGCATAGAGCTCTTTTTGGTTCCTTAGAGAGATTTACTGGAATTTTAATTGAACATTATGCTGGGCATTTACCATTATGGTTATCTCCATCTCAGATTGTTGTTGCTACAATAACTTCAGAGACAGATAATTATGCTTTTGAAGTTAAAGATCAATTAATAAAAAATAATTTACGAACAGAAATAGATATTCGAAATGAAAAAATAGGATATAAAATCCGTGAACATAGTAATTCAAAAATACCAATTATCCTTGCGGTTGGGAAAAAAGAATCAGAAGATCGTACAGTGTCTATCAGGCGTATAGGAAGCTCTGATACAAAAGTTATGAAGTTAGAAGAATTAATAAATAGTTTACAAAAAGAATCTTTATCACCAATAGAGTAAGGAGCTAAATAATGAATGATATAAATTTTGAAAAAAGAATATCTATTGAACAAGTTGAGGAATCTACTGAATTGGCACCTAAGTTTGATACAGATGGTTTGATTCCAGTAGTCACTACGGACTATAGCTCTGGGGAAGTTTTAATGCAAGGTTACATGAATGAAGAAGCATTCAAACAAACAATTACATTAGGACAAGCAGTTTATTATTCACGAAGCAGAAACACTTTATGGCATAAAGGTAAAACAAGTGGACTTATTCAAAAAATAAAAGAGATTAGAATAGATGACGACCAAGATAGTGTATGGTTACGCGTAGATGTACAAGGTGGGGCTAGCTGTCACGTTGGATATAGATCTTGCTTTTACAGAAGCATTCCTTTTGGAGATAACATTTCATCGATTGTCCTAAAATTTGAGGAAAAAGAAAAGGTTTTCGATCCCAAAGAAATTTATGGAGATGCTCCTAACCCTACAAAGCTATAATCTTATTTACAATTAAATATAATGGCATAAAGCAATAACTTACTTATGACATCAAAACTTAAATTTATTGAAACGAGTAAAATGCCAACAGATTTAGGTGAATTTACCATACATGCTTTTACTGATGAAAAGGATTCTAAAGATCACCTAGCAATAGGTATGGGGGATTTGCTAACCAACGAACCTGTATTGAGCAGAATTCACTCACAATGTATAACTGGTGAGTCTTTTTTTAGTATGCGTTGTGATTGTAGATATCAGTTAACCGAGTCACTAACACAAATTGCAGAAAGAGGTCGTGGTGTAGTTTTTTACCTTCAGCAAGAGGGAAGGGGCATTGGTCTATCAAACAAAATTAGAGCCTATAATCTTCAAGACAAAGGTTTGGATACCGTTGAAGCTAATCATCAATTAGGTTTTAAAGAGGATGAAAGAGGTTATGGAATTGTATCAGATATGATCAACTTTCTTGGAATTAAAAAAGTTGATTTAATGACAAACAATCCAAAAAAAATAAAAGCACTCGAGGCTATGGGTGTTATTATAAATCAAAGAGTGCCACTGTCTTCAAATACAAATAAGTATAATGAAAAATATATATCAACTAAAATAAAAAAGCTTGGTCACTTAATATAAACTTTTCTTTTTGATGACTGAAGCACAAAACTTAATAAAAAAGCTTAATATGGTTGCTCACCCTGAGGGTGGCCAATTCTCAGAATCATTTCGTGATAAAAATAATAAAGTTAGTTTAATTTATTACATGCTTCAAAAAAACGAATGGTCTCATTGGCATAGATTAACAAAAGATGAAATATTACATTTTTACAAAGGCGATCCTCTTTATATATTTATTTCTAATGACGGAATTGATTATACATGTATTACATTAGGTGAAGATGATAATTTCCATTACACTGTTAAAGCAAAAAATTGGTTCGCTATGCGATCAAAAGGTGAATATAGTCTAATTGGATGCACAGTTACCCCTGGATTTGATTATAAAGATTTTGAGTTAGCTCCTTCTGATTGGAAACCGACAAATTTTAATATGGCTTTTTAGTTAATTTTAGCTATTTTTCTTTGATTTAATTTCATTTATTTATATATCTATAGTAGTTCAATAAAGGAGAAACATACAATGGATGCTGAAAGTAAATGCCCTGTAATGCATGGTGCGAATACAAAAAATAAAGGAGAAGGAACCACAAATAGAGATTGGTGGCCTAATCAATTAGATATTAGTATTCTTCATCAGCATGATGAAAAATCAAATCCAATGGGAAATGATTTTAATTATCGTGATCACTTTAAAAATATTGATTACGATGGGTTAAAAAAAGATCTTAACGAGTTAATGACAAACTCTCAAGATTGGTGGCCAGCAGATTATGGTCATTACGGTCCATTCTTCATTAGAATGACTTGGCATGCAGCTGGCACATATAGAACTGCTGATGGTCGTGGTGGTGGTGGAACTGGCGCACAAAGATTTGCTCCTTTAAATAGTTGGCCGGATAATGGAAATTTAGACAAAGCAAGAAGGCTCTTATGGCCAATAAAACAAAAATATGGAAATCAAATTAGTTGGGCTGATCTGATTATCTTAGCGGGTAATGTTGCAATTGAGTCAATGGGTGGAAAAACTTTTGGATTTAGTGCTGGTAGATCTGACATCTGGGCTCCAGAAGAAGATATATATTGGGGTCTTGAAACAGAATGGCTAACTAACAAAAGATACTCGGGCGACCGTGAATTAGAAAACCCTTTAGCTGCTGTGCAAATGGGATTAATTTATGTAAACCCTGAAGGTCCAGATGGAAACCCTGATCCGCTTGCAAGCGCAAAAGACATTCGTGAAACTTTTAGTCGTATGGCAATGAATGATGAAGAAACTGTTGCATTAACTGCAGGAGGTCATACTTTTGGAAAAGCACATGGTGCTGGTGATGCCAGTCTAGTAGGTTCAGAACCTGAAGGTGCGCCAATAGAAGAAATGGGGTTTGGCTGGATAAGCAAACACGCTTCTGGAAAAGGCAGCGATGCAATTACAAGTGGAATTGAAGGTGCTTGGACAACAAATCCGACTAAATGGGATAATGGTTACTTTGATCTACTTCTCGGTTATGATTGGAAACTAACAAAAAGTCCAGCAGGAGCAAATATTTGGCATGCAGTTGATCAAAAAGAAGAACACATGGCACCAGATGCTGAAGATGAATCAAAAAAAGTTCCAACAATGATGACAACTGCTGATATGGCTATGCGTGAAGATCCAGAATATAGAAAAATCTCTGAACGTTTTCATAAAAACCCAGATGAGTTCCAAGAAGCTTTTGCTCGTGCTTGGTTTAAATTACTCCACCGTGATATGGGTCCAAAGACTCGATATATAGGACCAGAAGCTCCATCAGAAGAACTTATTTGGCAAGACCCAATTCCAGAGGGCAACTCAAGTTATGATATTGATGCTGTTAAAACTAAAATTTCAAATAGTGGATTATCTATTCAGGAAATGGTTGAAACAGCTTGGGCAAGTGCTTCAACTTATCGTCACACTGATATGCGTGGTGGTGCAAATGGTGCACGTATTAGATTAGAACCACAAAAAAACTGGGAGGTAAATAAACCAGATCAGTTATCAAAAGTATTAGACATACTTGAAAATATTGCCTCTGAAACTGGAGCAAGTGTTTCAGATGTAATTGTCCTTGCAGGTAATGTTGGTATAGAAAAAGCTTCTGGAAAATCTGTTCCATTCAATCCCGGAAGAGGCGATGCAACTCAAGAACATACAGATGTTGATTCATTTTCAGTACTAGAACCAGAAGCAGATGGTTTTAGAAACTATCTTAAGAAAAATTTCACCGTAACACCTGAAGAGTTAATGTTAGATAAGGCACACCTACTTGGACTTACTGCTCCTGAAATGACTGTTTTAGTTGGTGGCATGCGTTCTTTAGGTATTAGCTCAGATGATCGTGGTATTTTCTCAAAAGATATTGGAAAATTATCAAATAATTTTTTCACAACACTTCTTGATATGTCAGTAAAATGGCAGGCAACAGGTAGTAATTCTTATCAAGCAACAGATCGTCAATCAGGTGAGAAATTAAGAAGAGCATCAAGAACTGATCTCGTTTTTGGATCAAATTCTCAATTACGTGCTTTGGTAGAAGTATATGCACAATCTGATAATCTTGAAAAATTTATTAATGACTTCATAAACGCATGGAATAAAGTTATGAACGCAGATCGTTTCGATCTTAAGTAATTTAAATTTTTTAGATTTTTTGTGGGAATATATTAAACCCAAAACATATTTTAATTAATGCTAAGAAGAATTTTTTTAAAAAAAATATTTATTACCACTATAGGATTAATAGCAATGACCAATAAATTATTTGCTAAAGAAATTTTTAGTAAGCCAAAATTTAAAGATGGTATTTTTTATAATAATTATATTGATCATAAAATGGCATCATTCAAAGAATTCTGGAAATGGAGAAAAGAATCAAATAGGCCAGAGCCAATATCATTTCCTATAGCAAAAAATGACCCAACATTTTTACAACAAAATAAAACCCAAAAAACCCTTACCTGGATTGGCCATGCATCTTTTCTTTTACAAATAGATGGGGTTAATATTCTTACAGACCCTCATTTAACAAAAAGAGCGTCACCTATAATTTTTGCTGGACCCTCCAGAACAACCCCGCCAGGACTAGCAATAAATGATTTACCACACATTGATATTATTGTGATTTCTCACAATCATTATGATCATTTAGATTATCAGACAATACTTAAAATAACTAGAAAGCAGAAAAGTAAACAACCATTAGTTTTAGTGCCTCTTAAATTAAAAAAGTTATTGGAGAGTTTTGGGGCAAATAATGTAAAGGAATTAGAATGGTGGGATAATATAAAATTTAAAAACATATTTGTTCATTCAGTGCCTGTACAGCATTGGAGTAACAGATCTTTTAATACAAATAAAACTTTATGGTGTGGTTGGGTTTTTGAAGCACAAAATTTTAAATGTATGTTTGTTGGTGACACAGGTTACTCAAAAGATTTTTTAACTATTCAAGAAAAATTTGGCTTTATGGATCTTTCACTTATTCCTATTGGAGCATATGCACCTCGGTGGTTTATGAAAGATCATCATTGTAATGTTGAGGAAGCTATTCAGATTCATAAGGACTTAAAATCAAAAAAATCTATCGCAATGCATTGGGGTACATTTCAACTCACTGATGAGCCAATGGATGAGCCAATTATTCTTTTAAAAAAACTTGCTGTAGAAAACAAT
>CACIIL010000023.1 GCA_902586695.1 uncultured Alphaproteobacteria bacterium
TTATTAAATAATATTAGTATATTTTTAAAATTAATTGCCAAATCTTCACTTTTCTTTTTTAAAAGTTTTCAAGAACAAAATTATCTTTATAGAAAAATTTCAATTGAACTTTTATCACTCTCTACTTTTATCAATTTAGTATTATTTAATTTTTCTAAAAAAATTTTTGAAAATAATAATTTTTATTCTGTTTTATTGACATATGAAGGTCATCCATTTGAACGATTAATATATTATGCATCTAGCTTTTCAAAAAATAGTGTAAAAAAAATAGGTTATATTCACATACCTTTTTCTTATCATCAAAATACACCTTTAATTAGTTTTAATGCAAAATTAAACCCAGATATTGTTATGCTTGCTGGAACCAATAGTTATGAAAATATTAAATTTAACTTTGATGTTAAAAAAATTATTTATGGATCTAGAAAACATATTAATTATGTTATCAATAATTCTGTTGATCTTATACAAAATAAACTAAAAATTAATTTTTTATTTCTTCCTGAGGGCATTGATTCTGAAGTTTACGATTTTTTTGATTTGGCTTATAGTTGTTCATTAAAATTTCCTAATTTTAATTTTATTTTAAGAATTCACCCCTTAATAAAAGAAAAAATTTATTTTAAACTTTATAAAAAAATTGGTAAAATTTCTAACTTATTTTTATCAAATTCAAATATTAAAGAAGATTCAATCAAAAGTTTATACTCAATTTATAGAGGATCTTCATCTGTTATTGAGTCTATTAATTATGGCTCTTTACCTATTTGTTATCAAAATAATGTCCATTTAAACACTGATCCACTTTATCAATTAGACAACATTATTAGAATTAGTAATAAAAATGATTTTTTTAATTTTTTATCTTCTAGTATTTCAAATAAATATATAAAATCAGATATAATAAACATTAGAAATTATTCTTCTTCTGTATTTACTAAGATAAATTATGATGTTTTGTTTAATATATGATTAATGAAATACCAGTTTCAATTGTAATAACCTCAATCGGTGAAGATGTTTTACTTGATAATTTAAAAAGTCTTACAAGTAATAATCCTAAAGTTAATGAAATATTAGTTATAATTCCTGAAGAGTTTAAAAAAGATCAGTTTATTGATTTTGATAATGTAAAGTTTTTTTTTACAGATTTTAAAGGACAAGTAATTCAAAGAATATATGGATTTAAAAAAGCTAAAAATGATTACGTACTTCAACTTGATTGTGATTGTTTTATTAGCAATTTAGACATAGAAAAAATGTACAATTCATTAGTGAATTTATCAGATAAAAATCACGCTATAGCACCAGTTTATTTTTGTGATAAATCAAATAAATCAATACATAAATTTACAATTGGTTTTTGGAGTAATATTAAGAATATTTTAACATATTTTATATGTGGATCTAAATATTCTATTTTTAAAATGGGTACTGTTTCTAACATTGGTACAAATTATGGAGTTGATCCTAATTATATGTTTAATGATATATTTATTTCTGAATGGTTACCAGGTGGCTGTGTATTGCATTATAAAAAAAATATAATATTTAATAATTATTATCCTTTTGAAGGAAAGGCATATAGTGAAGATTTGATTCATAGTTTTTTTTTAAGAAATAATCAAATAAAATTATTAATAACTAAAAAATCTAAATGCTATACTGAACAACCATTTATACCTAGAGATTTTTCTGAATTTAGAAAATTTCTAAAAGTTCAAAAATATTATTGGAAATTACTAAATAATAATAATTATATAAAATTTTATGTTTGGAGAATTTTAAATTACTTAAGATTTATCGTACAAAGATGAAAATTGGTATTTTGGGAAAATCTCAATCATATCTTCCAGAAGCATTCGCATATAAAAAATATTTAGAAAAATATAATCATGAAATAGTTATTACTTCAAATCATGAGGAACTTATAAACTTTGATACTATAATTATGTTTATGGGCTTTTATCCTAACAAAAGAAATACAAATATAAAATATATTCATGAATACAATAGTTTATCACTTCAACCTTATGCTCATATAAAAAACAAATTAAAGCAATATTTAAATTTTAAACCTGATAAAAGAATATTTTTAAACAATTATGTGAAGTTTTTTTTTAATTTTAGAGATAATATTAGTTTTCTTAATAGAGATATGGGATATGATATTAGTTTTAAAGATTGCCAAAAAATTAAAAATAAAAAAATTGAATATGATTTAGTTTATACTGGTTCTTTTGATAATAGGAATGGTTTGTTTGAATGTGTAAAATATTTATCAAAATTTGGTTTTAAAATAGCATTAATAGGCAACATGAAAAACCACCTATATAATGAGTTTAAAAAAATTGATAAAGTAAGCATTTTAGGAAAATTAGATTTAAATGAAATTATAAAAGTTTTTAATATTACTAAATGTGGTTTAAATTTTACCCCAGATATTTTCCCTTTCAATGTGCAGTCTAGTACTAAAACAATAGAATATTCAGCTGCAGGCTTAGGTGTAATATCTAATAGATATATATGGGCTGAAACTTTTGAAAAAAGTCGATCAGCTAATTTTTTATATTTGGATGAATTATCCAGTAAAGATCAAATATATAATTTTAATTTTAAAAATGCATTTGTTGATGATTTGATTTGGGAAAATATTCTCAATGAAAGTAACTTTAAATCATTTATAGAGAGTTAAATATGTGCGGCTTCGGTGGAATGTTTCTTTTTAATAAATTTAACGAAGATGAGTTTTATAAAATGTCTAAATCACTTAATTTTAGAGGGCCTGATAGTAACGACAATTTTATTGATCTAAAAAATAGTATTTGTTTATTTCATAATAGATTAGCAATACTAGATTTAAGTAAAGCAGGTAATCAACCAATGTTTAGTTTTTCTAAAAGATATTTAATTGTATATAATGGAGAGATTTATAATCATAAAAATATCCGCAAAATTTTAAAAGATAAATATAATTTTGATAAATGGATTGGTCATTCAGATACTGAAACACTTATAAATTCTATTGAATTAATTGGCATTAATGAAACTTTAAATCTTTGTGAGGGTTTTTTTTCATTTGCTTTATGGGATAAAAAAAATAAAGAATTAACTATTGCTAGAGATAAAATTGGAGAAAAACCACTTTATTTTGGATTTAATAATTCAACATTTTATTTTGGTTCTGATTTATTCCCGTTTAAATTTTCAAAAAATTTTAAAACAGAAATCGATAATAATTCTCTAAAATTATATTTTAAATTAAATTATATACCTGCACCTTTCACCATTTATAAGGATATTAAAAAACTTCTACCGTCGCATTTTATGAAGATATCATTAAAGGATAGAACACCTAAGTTTGTTAAATATTGGGATCTTGAAAACAATATAAAGAATAATGCAAAGTATTCCGAAAATGAATTACAGAATACTATTCTCAATAAACTTGAAAAAAATGTAAAAAAACAATTGTTATCTGATGTTCCAATAGGTTCTTTTCTCTCAGGTGGCTTAGATTCATCAATAGTTTCATATTTGATGCAAAAAAATTCTATGGATAAAATTAAAACTTTTAATATAGCTTTTGATAACTCTGAATATGATGAAAGTAATTATGCTTCAAAAATTGCTAAATTCATTGGATCTGAACATAATACAATTTTAGTAGGAAATAATGATTTTGAGAATGCAATTTCAGAAATTAATAATATATTTTCTGAACCTTTTAGTGATAGTAGTCAATTAAATTCATATATCATCTCAAAAGTAGCAAAAAAAAGTGTGTCCGTAATTTTATCTGGAGATGGAGGTGATGAAGGGTTTGCTGGATACAATAGACACTTAGTTGCAAAAAAATTATTCTTATTTAATAAAATTATTCCAACAAAACTAAGAACTATAATAAATCAACTAATACCATATGATTCACTAAATAACGATAATTCAATATTTTTAAAATTACTAACTCGGATAAACAAAAATTATGCAATTAAAAATCTATCCCACAGAATGTTGAAACTAAATAAAACAATAATTTCAAAAAACTATGATGATATATATTTGAATTTTTTTGCTAATCATTCATCTGAGTTTTTTAATTTTGAAGACTTTGATAATACTTTTATAAAAAATAATATTAATTTAAATATTAATAATCTGAATGATATTTTAACTCAGGACATTAATTTATATTTATCAAATGATATTATGTGTAAAGTTGACAGATCATCAATGGCGCATAGTCTTGAAACAAGAATGCCTCTTGCGGATGCCGATCTTTTATCATTTTTAAATAATATAGATTACTCAAAAAAAGTTGTAAAAGGTAATCCAAAATATATTCTTAAAAATATATCAAAAAAAATATTCCCTAAAGAAATAATCGATAGACCAAAAATGGGTTTTGAAGTTCCATTAGAAAAACTTTTAAAGAACAATTTTAGAGACTGGTCTGAAGATTTGTTAAAAATTAATAATTTAAAAAATTATGATTTTCTAATGCCAAATCAAATAAAGGACAAATGGACTCAATTTATAAATGGGAAAAATAATTATCAGCATTATTTTTGGAATTTACTAATTTTTTTAAATTGGAATAAATCTTAATTATGTTTCCTTATATAATTATGAATTTTATAATTTCATTATTTTCATTTAAAGAAATTATTGCACCAAAATATTTAAATAAAATATTATCATTTGTTTTATTATTAATTCTCATTTTATTTGTAGGATTAAGATATAAAGTAGGGGGTGATTGGGGCTCATATGATTTGATATATTATGAAGTAAGTAAACGCTCCTTTAGTGAATTTATTTATAATTTAGACTCACTATTTTATGCTTTGAATTACTTTATTAGTTTGATGGATTTAGAAAATGGATTTATATTAGTTAATTTTACTGTTTCAATATTTGTATTTATCTCTTTTTATAGATTCATCATATTTAATGACTTAAATCCTATATCTTTTGTAATTTTTTTCCCTTTTGTTATTATGGTAATAATGGGTTATACAAAGCAGTCGATAGCTTTAAGTTTCCTTTTTTTAATATTATCATTAAATTTAGATCAGAGTAAATTAAAAACTTTAATTTTATCAATATTTGCAGGCTTCTTTCATTTTTCTGGTTTTTTTCTTTCTTTAATTATTTTAAATAATTTTTTTAAAAAAAATAAAGATAAAAATTTTATTAATAATTATACTAAAATTATTATAATACTAATTTTATTGAGTTTAGTTATTATGATTTACTTAAGTAATGACAAAATTATCCAAAAACTAATTTATTTCTTAAATAATTATAGTTCTACAATGTCTTTAATAAGAAATTTTCCAATATTCTTATCATGTGCATTATTAATAATTTATAGAGAATTTTTTAAAAATGTAATTAAAAATTATAATTTTTATTTTAAATTATCAATTTTTGGAATTTTAATATATTTTTCAACTTATTTTTTTAGTACAATTTCTGATCGTTTATTAGTATATTTAATCCCTTTAACAGTAATAGTTTTTTCAAAATTATTTATGTATTTTAGTTCAAAATATTTAAAATTTATTTATTTATTTGGTGTAAATATTTTTTTCATATGTTTTTTATTTGGATGGTTAACTTTAGGTAATTCTGGAAATAGTTGGCTGCCCTATGATATATTATTTGAACCAAAATCAAAAAATGATTTTTATAAGTCATTAATTAAAGATTTACCTAGATTTGAGTTTGTTTATGAGCCAAAGAGATAAAAAAATTTGCATTGTTTCAAATTCATACTGGAATTTATTTAATTTTAGATTTGAGTTAATAAAAAATTTATCTACAACCTATGATATAACTTTAATTGGTAATTATGATCAATACTATAACTTATTTACAAGTTTAAAATGTAAAAGATTAATTATTAATTATCCAAAAAATAAAATTAATATAATACAAGATTTAAAACTTATATATACTTTATATAAAATATTTAAAAAATCTAAACCTGACATTTTGCTAAATTATACAATCAAACCAGTAATCTATTGTTCTTTTCTTCAATTTTTTTTTAAATTTAAAGTAATTAATACAATTACAGGTTTAGGTACCCTTTATTTGAAAAATAAATTATTAAAATTTATTTTTATAAAATTATATTATTACTCACAAAAAAATGTAAATAAAATAATATTTCAAAACACAGATGATGAAAAAATATTCAATAATTTAAAAATTGCAAATTCAAAAAATTCTATTGTAATACCAGGTTCCGGAGTAAATACGGATTATTTTAAAAGTAATATTTATCCAAAAAATAAAGTAACAAATTTTTTATTTGTAGGAAGATTAATTAAAGAAAAAGGAATATTAGAACTATGCAATGCTTTTAAAAGTTTAAATAAAAATATTAAATTTAAATTAACTATCGTAGGATTAACTGATAAAAAAAACCCAGCTGATGTTTCTCATATTTTACTTAAAAGTATTAAAGGTATGGAAAATATCTCAATTGTTCTTAATGAATATGACATAAAAAAATATTATGAAAATTGTCATTGTTTAATTTTACCCTCATATAGAGAAGGACTATCTAAATCATGTTTAGAAGCCATGTCTATGTCTCGACCAATTATCGTTAGTGATGTTCCTGGTTGTAGAGATTTAGTATTTAATAATACTAATGGCTTAATTTTTAATCATAAAAATATTAATGATATAGTTACTAAAATTAACTATTTTATAAATATTAGTATTGAAGATAAGATTAAAATGGGAAAATTTTCAAGGAAATATGCGACTGAACATTTTAGTTCAAAAATTATCTTAAAAATGTATGAACAAATTTTACTATTAAAAAAATGATATTTAAAAAAATTAATATAGCAATCATTGGATTGGGATATGTGGGTCTTCCTTTAGCTGTTGAATTCGCAAAAAAATTTAATGTAATAGGATATGATTATGATAAAAATAGAGTTAAAGATCTAAATCAAAATTATGACAAAAATCATGATGTTTCATTATCTAAAATTATTAAAGCAAATAATTTAAAATTTACCACTGACATTAATTATTTAAAAGATTGCAATGTATATATAATTACTGTTCCAACACCTATTTTTAAAAACAAAAAACCTAATCTTAATTTAATAAAACAAGCTTGCAAAACTATATCAAAATTTATTAAAAAAAATGATGTTATAATATTAGAGTCTACAGTTTATCCTGGAGTTACTGAAGAAGTTATTGCACCTTTTATTGAAAAAAATTCTGATTTAAAATTTAACAAAGATTTTTTTCTTGGTTATTCACCAGAAAGAATCAATCCTAATGATAAAAAAAATAATCTTACAAATATTATTAAAATAACATCTGGATCCAATAGATCTACAGCACATTTTGTTGACAATCTTTATAAATCAATAATAAAAGTTGGTACAAAAAAAGTATCATCAATCAGGATTGCTGAAGCGGCCAAAGTCATAGAGAATACTCAGAGAGATATTAACATTGCATTTATGAATGAGTTAGTTTTAATTTTTAATAAATTAAATCTTAATACTTCTGAAGTTTTAAATGCTGCATCTACCAAATGGAATTTTTTAAATTTCACACCTGGATTGGTTGGTGGTCATTGTATTGGAGTTGATCCATATTATTTATCTTATAAGTCTAAAATACATGGCTATTCACCTACGATTATAAATGCAGGAAGAAAAATTAATGATAACTTTCCAAAATATATTGCAAATAAAGCTATTAATGAAATGAAAAAGGTCAAATCTAATTCATCTTTTAAATTTTTAATAATGGGTATTTCATTTAAGGAAAATTGCAATGATTTTAGAAATTCAAAATCTATAGAATTGTTTAAAATTTTAAAAAAAAGAGGTATTAAAACTGATTGTTTCGATCCACTTGTTAATTCAAAAGAACTTAAGTTAAGTATGGGAATTAATTTGATACCTAAATTAAAAAAGAACTATTATGATTGTATAATTATCTCAGTTAAACATAAAAAATTTAAAATAATGGGAGAAGAAAAAATCAAACAGTATTTAAATGATAAAGGGAAGTTATTTGATGTTAAAAATTTATTCAAATTTCAAACTTCTAATATTTCGTTTTAATTATGTTATTTCTATTAAGCTTTTTTTCTTTTTTAATTATATTTTTCATTTTAAATAAATTGGCATTACAAATAAATCTAGTAGATAAACCTTCTTTGAGAAAAATCCATGAAGGTAAAATTCCACTAATAGGAGGATTAATTATTTATTTTAATACTCTTCTTTTCTTACAATTTTTAAATGTTAGTAATGATTTAACTTGGGTAATTTATTCAACTATAATTATAATAATTGTAAGCACAATAGATGATGCTAAGGAATTGGGAGTTAATTTTAGACTAATTTCTCAATTAATCTGTTCTTTAATTATAATAGGTTATGGTATTACAATAACTAATCTTGGAGCCTTTATGGATGCGGCATTCATCACAACGGGTTATTTTTCAGTATTGTTTACGGTTTTGTGTGTTATGGGATTAACAAATTCTTTTAATTTTATTGATGGTTTAGATGGATTATGTAGTTCGCAAGTTTTCATTTCTTTATTTTCAATTATTTCATTCTTACACTTTAATGATAAACTGATTTTATTTGAAGATCTAAATTTAATTTTATTTTTTTGTTTAAATATTTTATTTTTTATAGTTTTAAATTTATCAAAAAAATTTAAAATTTTTCTTGGTGATTCAGGAAGCTTATTTTTAGGATTTTTTGTTTCTTGGTTATTAATTATTATATCTCAAAATTATGAAAATTTATTTCATCCAGTATTAACAGTATGGTGCGTTACAATTCCAGTATTTGAATTTTTTTCAGTTATAACTAGAAGATCTATTTTAGGTTTAAGTCCATTTAAATCTGACAGAAGACATCTGCATCATATTCTAGTAGATCTTGGATTTTCTAATTTGAAAGTACTATTTTTTTTTATTATTATAAGTATTAGTTTTAATTTTATTGGATTTTTTACATTTTTTATTTTTGGACCTGCGCCTTCTTTACTTTTTTACTTACTTTTAATGTTTGGTTATATATTTTCTTCAGTATTATTTATGAAATATAAAAATTTATTTAGATAAATATTATTTAAATACTCTTGAGTGCATTTAATAAATTTTTTGTATCTTCTATTGAATTATAATGTGTCATACTTAGTCTCACTACGCCATCATTTGGATCTAATCCTAAAGCATTTAAACATCTCCAGGCATAAAAATTATCATTTCTTGTTGCAATTTTATTTTTAACCAATAATGCACTTAAAGATTTTGAGCTCATTTTTTTACTGTAAAAAGCTATTGTGGGAGCTCTATCTTTATTATTAATTTTGTTTTTACCTATTAATATTAAATCATCTCTGCAACTAATATAATCTAAAATTGGATTTGCTATTTCTTCTTCATGTGAAGTGATAAGTTGGTTTACTTTTTCTATTTTTTCTAAAATTGATAATTCATCATTTCCAAAGTGATAATTATATATACTTAAAATATAATCGTAAATCCCTGATAAAGATACTAACTCTTCATGGTTTGGCCCACCAGGATTTATAGTATAGGGATATTGACCTGATAAGAATTCATGATTTTGATTTGGTAGTTGCTTTAATATTTTTTCTTTTCCATACAATAAAGCTAGATGTGGGCCATAGGTTTTATATAAACTGAAAGTATAAAAATCGACGTCCAAATTTTTTACATTTGGAAAACCATGAGGTGCAAATGATACACCATCACCAATAACTATTGCACCTTTTTTATGAGATAATTCAGATATTTTTTTCAAATTATTTACAGAGCCAACAATATTTGAACAATGAGTTACCGCTACTATTTTTGTTTTATTAGTTAATAATTTTTCAAATTCCTCTATTTCTAATTCAGCTGTTTTTTCGTTCATTTTCCATTCAACAATTTTAGCACCTGACTCACTTAATCTTCTCCAAGGACTGATGTTTGCTTCATGATCTTGATTAGTTACAATAATTTCATCTCCAGGGCTAATAAAGCTTTTCAAAGCATTAGAAAGTACATATAAATTTATGGAAGTTGATCCTCCAATTAATATTTCATTATTTTTTGCGTTTATCATTTCTGCAAATAATTTTGTTGATTCGTCCATTTGATTTCCAGCAATTTTTGACATTGGATAATCTGCGTAAGGCTGAACTTTAGTAGAAATCATAAATTTATTTAATTTATCTATTACTGTTTGAGGAACATAGCTTCCACCAGCGTTTTCAAAAAAAGACCAATCTTTACATGTTGGATCTTTAAAAGCTGGAAATTGAGATCTAATATATTCGATATCAAGTTTTATATTGTTAATTGACAAAAATACTCCAATTCTTATGTATTTTATTTTATACATTTTTTTATATGAAAATTAATCAAAATTTTATAATGATACTAAAATATAATATTAAATAAGATTATCGATGAAATTAAATCACGAAAATATTAAAGAAGTTAAAAATAAGTTAATTTATCCATCAGAATTATTTATTAACGGTAAATATCAAAAATCAATTTCTGAAAAATCTTTTGAAAATATATCTCCAATTAATGGACACAAGGTTAATTCAGTTTCTTTTGCTCAAAAAGAAGATATAGATTTGGCTGTTAAAAAAGCTAGAGAGGTATTTAATAAAGGAATTTGGTCAAATCTACCTCCTAGTGAAAGAAAAAAAATTCTTTTAAAATTTGCACAATTATTAGAACGTGATCGTTTAGAATTATCTTTATTGGATACTATTGATATGGGAAAAACTATAAATGACACTTTTAATGCTGATTTACCAACTAGCATTGACAATATTGAATGGTATGCAGAAATTATAGATAAATTGTTCGATGATATTTCACCTAGTTCTAGTCAATATATGGGGCTGATTACTAAAGAACCAATAGGAGTAGTTGCTGCTATAGTTCCTTGGAATTACCCACTTTGGATGGCTATATGGAAAATTGCACCAGCTCTTATAACTGGAAATTCAGTTATTTTAAAACCAGCTGAACAATCTCCAATGAGTGCAATAAAGATTGGAGCAATGTTATCTGAAGCTGGATTACCAGACGGTGTTTTTTCTGTCCTAGCTGGAGACGGTCCAACAACTGGTAAGTTATTATGTCTTCACAATGATATTGATTGTGTAGCTTTTACTGGATCTGGTGAAGTTGGTAAATTGGTATTACAATATTCTGGCCAATCGAACATGAAAAGAGTTCAATTAGAATGTGGAGGAAAATCACCTAATATTATTTTCGCTGATTGTGCTAATTTAGATTTAGCTGCGGAAGCATCTGCATATGCTATTTTTGGAAATCAAGGAGAAGTTTGTTCTGCAGGATCTAGATTGATTGTGCAAAAAGAAATTGAAAATGATTTTATAAAAAAAGTTTCTGAAATAAGTAAAAATATGCAACCATCAGATCCTCTAAATCCTAACTCTTTTGCTGGAGCTATAGTAAATACTGAGCAATTGGAAAAAATTGATAGATATGTAAATATTGGTAAAAAAGAAGGTGCTTATTTAGAAGTAGGTGGAAATATTACTATGAAAGATACTGGGGGCTCTTATTTTGAACCTACTATATTTAGAAATGTTAGCAATGATATGAAAATTGCGCAAGAAGAAATCTTTGGCCCAGTACTTTCCACTATTAGCTTTTCATCTTTTAAAGAGGCAATTTTTATTGCTAATGATAGTCAATATGGTCTTGCAGCAGGAGTTTGGACTAAGGATATTAATAAAGCAATAAAGGCCTCTAGGGAAATTAAAGCAGGAACTGTTTATATTAATAATTATGAAGAGGGAGTTGATTCTACAATTCCATTAGGAGGTTACAAACAATCTGGAATAGGTAGAGATAATGGTCCTCAAGCACTTGAAAATTATCTTCAAGTAAAATCTACTTGGATTAAAATAACTTAAACTTCTATATTATTTAAATAATTTAGCTTTGAGAGAACTTCATCTCTTTCTATATAATAACCTTGCAGATGTCTGTTACCAGAATTAGCATCAAACTTAGTTCTTCCATGCAATATTCTTCTATTGTCAAAACAAAATATATCACCTGATTTAAGTTTAAATTTTATTTGAAATTTTTCATCATGAAGTTGTTTATAAAAATAAGTATAAGCATTATAAAAATTATTCATAATATTTGGCTCTAAATCTAGAGTACCCATTGCACCTAAATTGATTCTAATTTCTTCAAAATCATTTTGTTTATTTATCTTAATAATAGGTGCTTTTTGTATTCTTATATTTTTTTGAGTGTAGTCACTATCTTTAAATATCACTTCATGATTTATAAGTAGTTTAAACTTCTTAATATCATTTAATTTTAAAAAATTAGAAACAGCAAATCCATCAACTGCAGTTGAGCTGCCTCCATCCACTTTGTTTACTAAACAATGAAGAAATTGATAACCTGGAACATACTCATAATATGGAAGATCAGTATGATTAGCAAGAGAATCTGCTGTGTAGGCTTGATTATTTGGTTTTGGAATATTTTTAACCTCAAAAGGTGTTCCAAAAAAAGTTTCACGGTGATTACCAATTTTATTCAATATATTAAAAGCTGAATTACTTTCAATTGGAGCATTCTCAACTATTGCAAAACCATAAGAATAAATTGTATTTAACCAGTTTTTAAATTGTTTATCATTTTTGAGAATCACATCATGTTCAAAAGTTACTTTTTTTATATTATTTACAAATTTTTTATCCCAA
>CACIIL010000024.1 GCA_902586695.1 uncultured Alphaproteobacteria bacterium
TTGCAATAAGATTAATATTCTTTGACTCTATCGGTTTATCTAAATTCAAGGTTGCAGGCAATATACTATTATTCATGGCAAGTATTGAAAATATAGCCTCTACACTACCTGCAGCACCTAAAAGATGTCCTATTGAAGATTTTGTTGAACTTACATGAATATTATTATTTTTAAATAATTTAATTATAGCATTAAGTTCAATCTGATCACCTAAAATGGTTGATGTTCCATGAGCATTTACATAATTAACTTCATCAGCAGATATTTCTCCCATCTTTAATGCTTCACACATTGCTCTATAACCCCCATCACCATCTTCAGAGGGGGCAGTAATATGGTATGCATCACCTGACATTCCGTAACCAATTAATTCACCATAAATTTTAGCTCCTCTTTTTTTTGCAAATTCCATATCTTCAAGTACAACTATTCCTGAACCTTCCCCCATTACAAAACCATCTCGCCCTTCATCCCATGGTCTTGAAGCTATTTCAGGATATTCATTATAAGAAGTGCTTAAACTTCTAGCAGCACAAAAACCTGAAACACCAAGTCTACAAACAGCAGCTTCCGATCCTCCAGCTATCATAACATTAGCAGCACCTCTTTTAATCATTTCACCAGCATCTCCAATTGAGTGAGCCCCAGTTGCACAAGCAGTTACTACAGAATGGTTGGGTCCTTTAAAACCATATTTGATTGAAATTTGACCAGAAAGTAAATTAACTAGTGATGAAGGAATAAAAAAAGGAGATAATTTTCTAGCTCCTTTTTGCTCAACAGTAATTGAACCATCATATATAGTTTCTAATCCTCCAATACCGGATCCTACACTTACTCCTACTTTAAGTTTATTTTTTTCATCAAGATTTTCAATACCAGCATCTTCAATAGCCATTTTTGCAGCTGCTATGCCATATTGAATAAATCTATCATTTCTTTTTATGTCTTTAGGGTTAAGGTGAATTGATCTATCATAAAAAAAAGTATCATTTTCGTCGTGAGATATAAAACCTGCTATTTTGCATGTTAAATCATCTGTATTAAAATGATTTATTTTTTTTATTCCTGACTTACAATTAATTAAATTATTCCAAGTTTCTTCTTTGTTATTACCTATAGAAGTTATTAAACCTATTCCAGTAACAACTACTCTTTTCATATGTAATTATGAAATTATTTATTACTTTCAATATAGTCTATAGCATTTTGTACAGTCTGGATTGTTTCAGCAGCATCATCTGGAATTTCAATTCCAAATTTTTCTTCAAAAGCCATTACTAATTCAACTGTATCTAAACTATCAGCACCTAAATCATCAATAAATTTAGATTCTGGTGTAACTTTAGCTTCATCAATACCTAGGTGATCCACAACAATCTTTTTAACTTGTGATTCTATTTCGCTCATCTTAATCTCCTTAGTTCAAATTTATTAATAGAATAAATACTCTGATAATGTCAATACATTATACCATTAACATTCCACCATTTATATGAAAGTTTTGACCAGTAATATAGTTTGACTGATCATTAGACAAAAAATAAACTAAATTTGCTATTTCATCAGGGTCACCAAATCTTTTCATAGGAATTTTTTCCAAAATTTGATTTTTTTGTTTGTCGTCGAGTTTATCAGTCATAGGTGATTTAATAAAACCTGGTGATATTAAATTAACGTTTATGTTTCTAGAAGCAACCTCCAATGCTATTGATTTGTATAAACCAATCATACCAGATTTTGCTGCTACGTAATTTGATTGACCAGCATTTCCAGAAGTTGCCACAACTGATGATATACCAATAATTTTACCTGATTTATTTTTAATCATATTAGGTAGTAAGTTTTTTACAATTAAAAAGTTTGATGACAGGTTGGCCTGAATTACACTATTCCACTGATCACTTTTCATTCTTAAAATCAATGAGTCATTAGTAATACCAGCATTATTAACTATTATATTAATATCTTTGTGATCTTCTGAAATTTGTTTAAGGTTTTGCTCAAAGTCAATAACATCATGAAAATTTAATTTATAATAAGAATGATTTTCCCCATATTTTTTTCTTAAAGAATTTAAGTTTTCATCTGAAGAAGATGTTAAAATTAGAAAATAATTATCGTTAAAAAATTTATCAGTAACAGAAGTACCAATACCACCAGAAGCTCCAGTAATTAAAATTTTTTTCATATTAATTAAATTTATTTAAATCTATAATTTTATCAATTGTTTTAATATCAAATTTATTTGTGATTCTAGAAATTAAACCTGATAAAACCTTTCCAGGCCCAATTTCAATAATATTAGCTGTATTTGTATCTTCAAGCTTTTTTATACTATCTGTCCATTTAACTCTATTTGCCATTTGGTTTTTAAGGCAAGAGATTATTTTATTTGTATCAGAATTGATACTTGCATCATAATTGGATATAATTTCATAATTGCTTGATAAAAATTTAATATTATCAATTTCAATGTTTAATTTTTTTTGCGCTTCAAGCATATATTTACTATGAAAAGCAGCTGATACATTCAATTTAACATATCTTTTTGCTCCATTAGAAATAAAAATACTTTGGGCTGCATCAACATCCTTAATTAGTCCAGAAATAACAACTTGCATGGGTGAGTTATCATTTGCAATTTCAATATCTAAATTGTTTTTTTTTATTATATTATCAATATCTTTAGAATTTTTACCAATTATTGCTGCCATTCCAGAAATATTTGGTTTAATTGCAGAATCCATTAATTCGCCTCTTCTTTTAATTAAATTAGATGCTTCAGATAAACTCAATATATCTTTTGCAACAAGTGCACTATATTCACCAAGAGAATGTCCAAGAAATATTTTAGGATTAATGACTTCTATACCAAATTCATGAATAATAGTTTTATAGATTACCATCGAGGCTGAAAAAATAGCAATTTGAGTAAACTTTGTTTGATTAAGTTCATCATTTGGATTTTCTGAAATAATTTTTCTAATATTAATTTGAGTACTTTCTTCTATTTCTTCAAAAATATCAGTTGAAATTTTAAAATTATCGTTAAAATCCATAGCCATATTTGAATATTGACTTCCTTGGCCAGGGAAAATTACAGCTGTCATATTTGCTTGATTTATTGAAAAATATAAATATATGCAAGAACAACTTCTCTCGAAAATCAATTTTGAGATATAACCAAGGAGTGTATGAATAAATTTGAAGCAATATTGCTATTAAGTCCTGAAATATCTTCTAGCTCTAAGAAAAAATTATCTGGCGATTTTGAAAAACTTATTAAAGAAAATTCTGGCGTTATTAAAAATACTGAAGATTGGGGATTAAGAGATTTAAGTTATAATATTGGAAATTTTAGTAAAAGTTTCTACAACTACTATCAAATAGAAATAGAAGGTAGTAAAATTGAAAGTATTAAAAAAAATCTTTCACAAAATGAAGAATTTATTAGACATTTGTTTATCAAAGTAAATAATCATCAAGAACTCCCAACAAAACTAAACAATGAAAAAAAATAAAAAATTTAAAAATAGAAATAGAGATGAAAATAAAAATTCTCCATTTGAAGAGAGAAAAAAGTTTTGTCCATTTAGTCAAAAAAATTCACCAATTATTGATTATAAAGATATTAAATTATTATCTAGATATGTTAGCGAAAAAGGGAAAATTATACCTAGCAGAATTACTAATGTATCACGATCTAAGCAAAAAGAATTATCAACGGCAATAAAAAGAGCCAGATTTCTTGCATTAATTTCATTCACAAATAAATCTTTTTTTTAATATGAAAGTAATACTGACAACTAATATAAAAAAAATTGGGAAAATTGGCGATCTTGTTGATGTTAAAGATGGTTATGCAAGAAATTTCCTATTTCCAAAAAATATGGCTTTGAGAGAAAATAAGAAAAATTTAGAATATTATGAAAAGATAAAAGAAGAAATTCAATTAAAAGAAGATAAAAAACTTGAAGAAGCTAAAAACACAATTGAAAAAATAAAAAAATTAAAAATTGAATTTAACAAAGAAGCTGATGAAAAAGATCAACTCTATGGTTCAATTTCAAAGAAAGAAATTGTTAATTTTCTAAAAGCAAATAAGATTCATGTCCATTCTGATGATATTATTATGAAAAATTCAATTAGAACTCTTGGTGAACATGAGGTACAAATAAGCCCATATTTAAACATTACACACACAATATTGGTTAAAGTAAACAAAAACTAAAGTAAAAATTTATATATTTATTCACATTATTAATAAGATATTAACTTGTTAATTGAAAATTTCAGTTTGTTTAGTTGTTTATAAAGGTAAATAATTTTATCTAGAAATATAATATGGATTTAGATAAAGTTATAAAAATTAATACTAATGATGACAATATCGTTGAAGTTTTTTCAAATATAGAAGCTGAGATAGCACTAATTGGCTGTTTATTATGGGATAATAGAAATTATGAGAAAATATCTGATTTAATAGATGAAAGTCATTTTGTAGATGAAAATCACCAGATCATATTTAAAAAAATTAAAGAATTATTAAATAAAAATATACTAGTATCACCAATAACTCTAAAAAACTATTTTTCAGAAGATGATTTTAGTATTGAAATGACAAAATATTTAAATCAAATTAAAGACTCATCTCCTTCAACTCAAAATACTTATCAATATGCAAAAATAATTTATGAATTATATCTTAAGAGATCATTAGTAGGTATTGGTCAAAATATAGTTCAAGAAACTTTTGATACAAATGTAGAAAATACAGGAGAAAATTTAATTGAAAATGCTGAAAATGATTTGTACAATTTATCTAATTTAGGAAGCTCTGAAAGGAAATATTCAAAATTTGGTGAAGCTCTAAAAGATGCAGTAAATATAATTGATGAAGCTTTTAAAAGAGATGGGAAAATTGCAGGAGTAGCAAGTGGATTAAAGGATCTTGATAGTAAACTAGGTGGATTACATAAATCAGATTTAATAATAATTGCAGGAAGACCGTCAATGGGAAAAACTGCATTAGGTACAAATATTGCATTCAATGTAGCAAAAAATTATGAAGAAAAAATTGATGAATTAGGAATTTCAAAATTAGTTGATGGAGGTAAAGTTGCATTTTTTTCATTAGAGATGTCTTCTGAGCAATTAGCTACTAGAATTTTAGCAGAGCAAACAAAAATTTCAGGTGATAAAATGAGAAAGGCTGAATTATCTAAAGATGATTTTAAAAAAATAGCAAAATCAACAACTGAATTAGAAGATTTAAATTTATTTATTGATGATAATCCAATATTAACTATTGCCACTTTAAGAGCCAGAGCTAGAAGATTAAAAAGATTATACGGTATTGATTTAATAATTATAGATTATCTGCAATTAATGTCGGCAAATTTAAAAAATAAAAATGAGGGCAGAGTTCAAGAAATTTCTGAAATTACGAGAGGTTTAAAAGCAATAGCAAAAGAATTAAATATCCCAATAATTGCATTATCTCAATTATCAAGACAAGTAGAACAAAGAGAAGATAAAAGACCTCAACTTTCTGATTTAAGAGAAAGTGGGACAATAGAACAAGATTCAGACGTTGTAATGTTTATATTTAGAGAAAGTTATTATTTAGAGAGAATGGAACCAATAAAAAAACCTGATGAACCTGAAGAAAAATATCATGAAAGACATAGTAGATGGCAAGAATTATGTGAAAAAACTCATAATACAGCTGAAATAATAATTGCAAAACAAAGGCATGGTCCAATTGGTACTATAAAAACTCATTTTGAGTCAAATTACACTAGATTCAGCGACCTTAATGTAAAAGATTATGATAATATTATGGAGTGATTTACCATAACGTAATTTTAGAAATTTCAAAAAATAATCTTATTAGTAATTTTAATTATTTTAATAATTTAAAGAAAAATACCATCTGCGCGGCAACAATAAAATCAAATGCTTACGGAATTGGTTCATCAAAAATATATAATTTATTACTAAAAAATGGCTGTAAACATTTTTTTGTAGCAACTACCATTGAAGGGATAAATTTACGTAAAATATATCAAAAAGGGACAATCTATGTACTTAATGGATTAGAAAATAATAACTTAATGATATTCAAAAAGTATAATTTAATACCAATAATATCTAATATAGAAGATTATTTAAAAATTAAAAAAAAATATATAAATTTTGGTTTACAAATCAATACAGGAATAAATAGATTGGGAATAAATTATAATGATTACAAAATAATTTCATACGATAACAAATATTTAAGAATTGTATTAAGTCATTTAGCAAGTGCAGATGAAAGAAAAAATATTTATAACAAAATCCAACTTAAAAAATTTGATAAAATTATTGAAAATTATCAAAACAATAAAATTATCTTTAGTATAGCTAATTCATTTGGTAGTGTGTTATCAAATAAATACCTACTAGATATGATAAGACCTGGAATTAGTATTTATGGTGGACATTTTAATAACTCAATATTAAAAAAAAGTATAAAACCTGTTGTAAAGCTAAAAGCTAAAATTTTACAAATCAAACAATTAAATAAAAATGAATATGTTGGTTATAATCAAACATATAAAACAAATAAAAAAACTTGGATAGCTGTAATTGCAATTGGATATGGAGATGGATTAAAAAGAATATTAAGTAATAATGGGAAAGTATATTTAAAAAATAAAAAATTTGATATAATTGGTAGAGTTTCTATGGATTCAATAATAGTTGATATTAAAGGCAATAAATCTATGTTTCAAAAAGAAAAATATGTAGAAATTATAAATGAAATTTATGGCATTGATAATTTGGCACATAAATGCAAAACAATTAGTCATGAAGTATTAACTTCATTAAGTAATAGAGTTGAGAGAAAATTTGTCTAAATTAAAATCCTATTTTTTTGTCAGTTGTTCTTTTATAATTTTAATATCTGCTGTTTTTTTTATAAAAGATTTTAGAATTGATGCTTCATCAGATACATTAGTAGCTCAAAATGATGAAGATTTTCAATATTTTAATAATTATACAAAACTATTTAATTCTGAAAATTTTTTGGTTATTGCAGTAGAGAATAAAAATAAAATAAATAATAATTTTATTAAAAATTTTGAATTGATATCATCAAAAATTTTAAAATTAGAAGAAGTGTCTCAAGTATTTAGTTTTGTTAATGCCCCTATTCTTTTTTTAAATAATACCACTTTAGGAAATTTAAATAGTGAAAATATTGAAAACATAAAAAATACTAATTTTAAAATAGATGATGTTGTAAATGAATTTATTAAAAACCCTATTTATAAAGATCAAATTATAAATAATGATGCTAATGTATTTTCTTTAATTATATATTTAAAAAATAATTTTGAACTTACTAAAGGAAAACAAGATTTTGAAAGTTTAATAATTTCAAAAAAAAAATATTTAGAAATAAAAAATAGTAACGATGATAAGAGAAATATTTTAATAAGTAATATTAGAAATATTATTAAAGAAGCTGATCAAGAATACACTTACTATCTTGGTGGTGTTGAAATGATAGCAAATGATGTAATAAATTTTGTAAAAAATGACATTTTAATATTTAGTCTATTAGTAATATTTATAATAATTTTTGTATTATTTTTAATATTCAAGCAAATTAAATGGGTAATGATATGTTTATCTAGCTCTTTATATGCTGTTATTGTAATATTTGGGATACTTGGTTTGTCTCAAATTGAAGTTACAGCTATTTCATCAAATTTTTCTGCTCTAATTTTTATATTATCTATATCAATGAATATACACATTATAAATTATTATAGGCTTTTAAAAACTAATGATATTTCAAATTTACAGAAAACTGTTAATTCAATGTTTTGGCCATGCCTTTACACAACATTAACTACAATTGTTGCTTTTGGATCATTAGTTATAACAGATATTAAACCTATAATTGATTTTGGTTTAATTATGATAATTGCATTAACAATTTCATTATTTTGTTCTTTTACGATTTTACCCTTATTAATTTCAATTTTTCCTAAAAATACAAAATCAGTAAAAGAAAATTTTCTATTAAAAATAAATTTTTTAAATTTAACTAAAAATCATTCTACGAAAATTTTAATTCTTACTTTTACTTTATTTATTTTATCAATTGGAGGTATTTTTAATTTAAGTGTAGAAAACAGTTTCGTAAATTATTTTAAAAAAAATACCGAGATATATAAAGGTATGCGATTAATTGATGAGGAGTTAGGAGGTACTACTCCTTTAGATATTATTTTGACTTTTAATGAAGAAACGAAAGAATTGTTTATACAAAAAAATAATGAAGAAAAAAATCAAGAGTTAGAAGATGTTATAGATGATGATATAGATATTGAAGAAGATTTTTTTGAAAATGATATGTTTGAAGAAGATACGACTAATAACTGGTTTTCAGATGAAAAATTAGAAATGATTTCAATAGTTCACAACTATTTAGATTCTAGAAATGAAATTGGTAAAGTTCAATCTATAAAATCATTAATAGATATAGCTAATTTAATTAACAAGAAACCTTTAGATATATTTGAATTATCAGTATTATATCAAGAAATACCTGAAAATTATAAAAAAGAACTTATTTATCCTTATTTAATAATTGAAAATGACATTGCTAGAATTAATGCCAGAGTTAGAGATTCGGAAAAAATTAATAGAAAAAAACTAATAGAAGATATTAATCAATTTATAGATACAAATAAAAATTCAACTCTAGATAATTTTAAAATTAACGGATTATTAGTATTATACAACAATATGTTAGATTCATTATTTAATTCACAAATTAAATCACTTGGATTTGTAATTATTCTAATATTCTTAATGTTTTTAATCTTATTCAAGTCATTTAAATTAAGTTTTATAGGCATTATACCTAATATTTTTGCCTCTAGTTATATATTGGGGATTATAGGTTATTTATCTATTCCTTTAGATATAATGACCACAACTATAGCTGCTATTACAATTGGCATTGCTGTAGACAACACAATTCATTATTTGTATCGTTATATTGAATTTAAAAAAAATAATGCAATGATAGACTCAATTAATTTAACAAACAAAAGTGCTGGTTTAGCTGTTCTAACAACATCTTTAACAATAGCACTGGGATTTTCTGTATTAAGTTTCTCTAATTTCATTCCTACAGTTATATTTGGAATATTTACATCTATGGCTATGATATTTGCTATGATAGGTGTGTTATTATTTCTACCGTCATTATTGATATTAATTAAAAAATGATAGAAAGTTTATTATTCCCTTTAGATTATATAATTTTAGCAATTGCATCATTAGTAATGATTTTTAGTTTTTGGAAAGGTATAATTGGCTCAATCTTAGGATTATTAACTTGGATTGGTTCAATAATTTTAACAATATATTTTTACAGTGAT
This sequence comes from uncultured Alphaproteobacteria bacterium, assembly GCA_902586695.1. GTDB lineage: Bacteria > Pseudomonadota > Alphaproteobacteria > HIMB59 > CACPNW01. The sequence goes on from CACIIL010000024.1 coordinate 9,453, forward strand.
TTATCAAATTTTATAAATTCACAATTACTTAAATTAAATTTATTAGAAAATTATGAACAAATTACAAATCTATTGGCAATTATTATTTCAATTCCTTTAATTTTTCTTATTTCACTTTTTATATTAAAAAAGTTGAGGAAAATTATTTCTTCAGATCTTGACAAACAAATATTCGGTATTTTGATTGATAAAATATTTGGTTTTATGTTTGGTTTCATATTTAATTACATTATTTTTAGCACCTTAATTTATTGTACAAAGAATTTTGATTTTTTAATTTTTTTAAATGATTGGCTAACTACAAACTCATACATAATAATAACATTAGATGATTTCAATAATAATTTATTAAAAATAATAATTGGTAATGAAGAAATATAAATTAGTTAAAAGGATTTTTTGAAGAAGAAAAAATTAAATTTACTTTTGTGTCTTCAATATTAAAAGTTTTTATAATTTGATTTACAAGATAGGTTTTGTAATTTTTTTTAATATCTTTTGAAAAATTAGAAAAAATTTTAATAGTTAAAGGTAAAGTAGAAATTTGAACTGCATACTTGAATTTAACAGACTTTCCTTTAATCAAAGGATGGGGTTTTTCATTAGTAGAATTTTTTATACATTGATTTAATTTACTAGTTGATAATTTTTTAGTAATTTTTTTAGATTTTGAATATAGAGAATTTTTTAATTTATCTATATTTTGTCGATTTTTTGCTGAAAGAAAAATAATTGATAAGTTTTTAGTTTGTGAATATGTACCTTTAATTATTAATTTAGTATCTTTAATAAATTTACTTTTATACTCTATTGTGTCAATTTTGTTAAAAACAATTAAAACTGATTTAGATTGATTTATTAACATATTTAAAATTTTTTTTATTTGTGAATCAAAACCATCATTAGAATCGATAAGCATAATATTTAGATCAATTTTACTAATAATATCCAATGATTTTCTAATTGATTCAAAATTTATTGAATGAATTTCTATTTTATTTTTTTTAAAAATACCTGCGGTATCAAGAATTTTAAATCTATTTTTTTTATATATAAAAATATCCTCAACAAAATCAGATGTAGTTCCAGCATTGGAACTTGTTTTAAAACGTTCATAACCTATTAATGCATTAGCTAACGTACTTTTTCCAGCATTAGGTTTTCCAAATATTGCTATTGAAAAAATTTTTTCAACTTTCTTTTCTATATTTTGATCAAATTTTTC
>CACIIL010000025.1 GCA_902586695.1 uncultured Alphaproteobacteria bacterium
AAGGGCTTATCATCCATCACGGGAATTTCACCTTTTACTATTTTAGTAAAGTAATAGATGATGGTTTCATTAGTTATATTCGGTATTTTTGTTATGAGTTCTTTGATAGTTTCTTCGAGGATTTTTCCTTTTTCATAACCAAGATATCGTTGTTTGTTTTGTATTTTATCAATGTGGTCGTTAAAGTTTAGTAGGTTGCCCATGGTTCCTTTTTGTTATTGTTTTGATTTTTTTGTGTAAGGCGGAGGTAATTTTTAAAAGTGTAAAAATAATGAGAACTTCGAATATCAATAGTAGCCTTACAGTATTAATATAAGCACGAATTATGGTCTTATCAAGATTGCTTAAGACATTAATTATGTTTTATGTATTATAATATTATTAAATATGCGTAATACTGATTTTATAGAAATAGTTCTAATATCTTTGTAAGTTATTTTTCAATAAACCTATGTGTCAATCTATAAGTTCATTAAGAGGATTCTCAATATCAGTTAAAGTATCATTTGCTTCTTTAGATAAGCGTTGAATTTTTTGCATCATAGTAATTAAACGTTGTTTATCTTCTATAGAATGAATTTTTTTCCCATTTCTTTCTTCTAATATCTCTTTGTGTAATTCAGATTGAAAATATTCAATAAATACTAGTGTATTTCTCGATATTTGAGCTAATTTTGAATACTTACCTTTAAATTGGTTACGCATTTCATATTCTTCTCTAACATTTTGATATTGTTTTCGTTTTTGGTACCAACCTTCATTAGCAGCTTTCTTACGTAACGTAGATAAAGTTAAACTAAATTCTTTTGCAACAAGATTGAGAGTAGGGAAGATGTGTTCTTTCTTATCTTGATATCCTTTTATGTATTGATGACGTGCAATATTAAAAGATTCTGAATTTTTATTCATCACTACTTCATAAAAAAACTCTAACTGATTCTTAATATGATAAAAAATTTAAACGTGTACAAAAATTTAATAACGTTAATAAAAATTATTTAATATTTTTTATTAATAAATTTTTAAATTCCTCAACAGCGACTGTTGCAGGCTTATGAATTGAAAAATTAAACTGATCTTGATTACGAGATGGCTCTAAATTTAATTCAACTGTTGGTTTACGCATGTCTTTGAACATTGTAACGAACCCTGCAGCAGGATAAACTTCACCAGACGTACCAATGGAGACGAAGAGGGCAGATTGCTCTGCTAGATCATGAATTTCATCCATTTGGAGAGGCATTTCACCAAACCAGACGATGTGAGGGCGCATTTGAGAGCTACATTTAGGGCATTTATGGGTCTCATTTAGGTCATCAAACCAGTCGAAGACATGATTATCATTCATAATGCATCTAGCCTTATTTAGCTCCCCATGCATATGAATAATGGATGAACTCCCTGCTTTCTCATGTAAATTGTCAATATTTTGTGTTATAATATTGATTTTAAAGGTTTTTTCTAATTCATAAAGATCAAAATGACCCTTATTTGCTTCAGTACTTGAATTTAGTTCTTTTCTTCGATTATTATAGAAATCATAGACAAGAGTAGGGTTTCTATAGAATCCTTCTGGAGATGCTACATCTTCAATTCGATGATTATTCCACAAACCATCACTATCTCTGAATGTCTGAATTCCAGACTCTTTACTGATACCAGCACCCGTTAGCACAAAGATTTGGGAATTGGCAGGAATCTGCAATAAAGGTTCAATATTCATACACAAGATACAGTATATAGTTTCACATGAAAATCAATATGTTGGTATTGGGTTAATTAATTACTTTATATTATTTATATAACTTATTGATAATTAATAATTAATATTTAAACTTGACTATATGTTACGATAACTGTAATTATCGTAATATATATTATGGTGAAAATAACTATAAATGACAATGTCACTAAACTGAAACAAAAGTCTAAAGCCAAAAATACACAAGATAAGTATGATGGTGATTGGCTTAAATTTACTAATTATTGCCAAAATAAATATTTATGCAATCCACTAGAAGTTGATGATTTGGATTCTGCATATGCATTAACTGCTAATTATATGGATTGGCTTCATGAAGATCCGGAAGCTACAGTTTTTAAAGGGACAAGTAATATTGCTGGAAGAGAAAAAATAAATAATAACCCCTACTCTGCATCTCCTTACAAAGCATCTACTATACAAAGAATTTTAGCATCAATTACTTACAAATATAGATTAAATGGATTTCAGTTTGATAGAAAAAATCCAAATATTGCTGAAACAATAAGCGCTATTGTAAGAGATGAAAAAAATTTAAAATCAAGTCAAGCTAAAGAGCTTTTAAAAGAAGATATAGTTAAAATAATTGATTCTATTCCAAATAGTGAGGAGGAATATAAAAATATAAGAGATAAAGCGCTGATTTTAATAGGATTTTATAGTTTTTGTCGTCGTTCTGAATTACTTGGAATGAGATTTGAACATTTAAATTTTGCAGATGATGGAATTCAAGTACTTATTCCTTTTTCTAAAACTGATCAAACCGGTGAAGGAAGAATGATATTTTTACCAGCAACTAATGATAAATATTGTCCAGTCAAAGCATTAAATCATTGGCTTGAATTAGCTATGATAGAAAGTGGCCCCCTCTTTTATAAAATAAATAAATCAAACACTATTGAAAAATATACGATGAATTACAAAAATGAAAAAGTAAGCCTTAATGATGCTAGTTTTGTTTTAATATTAAAAAAAAGAGCAGCTGAAGCAGGGCTAAATGATTGTGATAAAATATCTGGACATAGTCTTCGTATAGGTTCTATAACGCAAGCAAGAATGAATGGAGTTCCCACTCATGAAATTATGGCTCAGTCTGGTCATAAAACTACTCAAATGATAGATAGATATACAAAATTATCAAATATTAGAGAAACTAGTGCAGCTAAAAAAATATAAACTCTTATGACATATTTTTTTGTTAAAACTATTTTTACTGCATTAATTATTGTGATTGTTTCAGAAATTGCAAAAAAATCTACTTTTCTAGGTGCGCTTATAATATCAGTTCCTTTAACATCACTTTTAGCATTTATATGGTTATATTTTGATACAAAAGATTATGAAAAAGTAATTGATCTTTCTTATAACACTATATTATTGACTATTCCTTCTTTTGCATTTTTTATTATTTTACCAATTCTATTAAAATTAAAACAAAATTTTACAATCTCTATTTTTTTTTCAATTTTAGGAACATGTGCAATATATTTATTATATATGTATATTTTAAAAAAAATTGGAATTAATTATAATGTTTAAAATTTATTTATTTTAATGTTTTTAATAAATAATAAAAAATTTTTATATGTGATTATTTTATTATTAATTTCAATAAATGTTCATGCAAAAAATACTATTATTGTAGCAAGTACAACATCTACATATGATACTGGTCTTCTAGATTTAATAAATAAAACATTTACAGATAAGTTTAAAATAAATGTAAAAGTACTATCATTAGGTACTGGTCAAGCTCTTAGGACTGCTAAAGATGGTAATGTAGAAGTTATTTTAGTTCACCATACTCCATCTGAATTAAAATTTATGAAACAAGGATATGGTATAGAAAGAAATGAAATTATGTACAATGATTACGTTTTAGTGGGCCCTAAAAATGATAATGAACAATGCAATTCAGTTGAAGAAAAATTAAAAAATATATTTGATAATAAACAATTGTTTATATCGAGAGGTGATGACAGTGGGACTCATAGAAAAGAACTAGAAATGTGGAAACTTACTGAAATAATCATAAATAGAAATCAGAATTGGTATTTAAGTGTTGGTCAAGGGATGGGAAATACATTACTTATTACAAACGAAAAAAATGCATATACTTTATCAGACAGAAGTACCTGGATTGCGTTTAATAAAAAAGAAAATTTAAAAATTGTTTGTGAGAATTTTCCACCTTTATTTAATCAATATGGCTTAATTTTAGTAAATCCTAAATTAAATAAAAATTTAAATATTAAATATGCAAAAATATATGTTGATTGGTTTAAAACAAATGAAGTTAAGAATTTAATAAATTCTTTTGAATCAAAAGGAACACAATTATTTTATTATAACTTTAATTAATAAGTTATTTTTTTATTAATTTCTTTTAAGGTCGAATCATCACCGTGATGGAAATGTTTGTTCATATCAGGGACATATTTCATTGAAATTGGTTTCTTACCTATAGCTATTGCCATTTCTCTAACATGATGAGGTTCTGCACCACAACATATGCCAATAAAATTAATATTCTTTTCTGAACATTCTTTTGCAAATTCTGCCATTTCAAATCTATTACAATATAAATTATCTAAGGCTACAGGAAACGCATTATTTCCCGGAATACAGTCACAATCTTTATCTGTAATATTTAAAAAACCTGGCTCTTCTTCTGTTGTTCTATAAGGAACAGGTAATGCTGATACATGACATTTAACACTTTTCCTTATATCATTAAGAAATTTCATAGTCATTTTTGGTCCTCTGTAGCAATTTAAACCTACTACATCTGCACCTTCATCCTCCATAATTTTACATGCATCTACAGGATTATATCCATCACGGGTTAAATCTCCTCTTGGGATAGCAAAATTTGTAACTGAAATAAAATTTTCTTGTTTAATTGCTTTTAATGCAATTTTCATTTCTCCAATCCAATTAATTGTTTCAGCAACAATAAAATCTACACCAGCTTCCTTTGCCCAAGATATTTGTTCTTCATACATTTTTTGACACTGTTTTAAACTTGATGAGTCATTAGGATCATAAATATTTGTATTTGCTACATCACCACAAATCATTAAATCAAGTTCTTTAAATTCATTAGCCGTGTCTTTAGCTATTTGTAATGCATCTTTTTGTAATTGCTCAAGTAAATGTTCTTTCCCAATAATTCTTAATTTTTCCCTGTGTCCATAATATGTAAAAGCTTGGACAACATCACTACCAGCTCGAATAAATTCTCTATGCAATTGAGCAACTACTTCTGGGTGTTCTAAAATTACTTCTGGAACAAATGCCCCAGCAGATAAATACCCTCTTCTTTCCATTGCAAATAAATAACCTTCTGCACAAATAATTGGTCCAGCATCTAATCTTTTAAGTAAATTCATAATAGTTTTAAATTAAATTATTTTTTTCACAAATTTTGTAAAAATAATATTTGAAATTATTAAAATGATAAAAAAAGTGTTAATAAATTAACTTTTTCTTCCAAAAAAAGTTAGTCTAGCATTTTCAGATAATTCAATATTATCTTCTTCGTTATAATTTAATGTAATAAGTATTCTTGGAATTTTACTTTCAACAGGTGTTACTCTATGGAGATAATTTCTACCATAGAACAATACCAATGTTCCATCATTTACATTTAATTTTTTTTGTTTTTTATGATCATTATTATTTATAATGTCTGATATTAAATTCTTATCAATAAAATTTTTATTAGAATCTCTACCTTCTGTAATATATTCAAATTCACCTCCGAGAGGTGAAGATTGGATCATTAAAGTTATAGCAAAAGAGGCATTATCAAAATGCCATCCTAGTTGTTGATTTTTTTGATAATAATTTAAATTTATAGAAGATAATTTATCAACATAGGGAAAAATTAACTTTAAATCTAAAACATTTTTAATAAAATTTTTAAAAATATTTGAATTATATAAAATATTTAAATCTGAATTTTTATTTATCAAATCATGAGGAATACATCCTTTATCACTTATCATTAATTGATTTAATGGATCATTTTTATCAAGTTTTTCAGACTTTTTGTTTAATAGAATTGTATGTTTTTGCATACAATAAAAAGCTTTATCTTCTAAAGATTTAGCTTCATCTAAAATTAATTTTAGACTTTTATCTGTAAGAAAATTTTCTAATACTAATATAGAATTTTGTTTTATTAATTTATTACATTTATTAATGTATTCATTGTTATTTACTGGATGTTTGGAAAAATTAATAATATTTTCTATAGTATTCATGTATTAGTATATTTTTTAAACTTAGGTAATTTATCATAAATTTTATAATAATCGCTTTTATTATAACAAAAAATATTGGAAACTGTTTTTAATTTCGTGGGATTTTTTATCATTCCTGCAGATAAAGATATTGCCCTACTTCCAGATCTTTTAAAAAATATACTTGCGCCACATTTATTGCAAAATCCTCTTTTAGCTTTTGAAGAAGAATTAAACCATTTAAGTGTTTTTTTTGATTTAAAAAATATATTTTCTTCTAAAATAGATGTGTATGATGCAAAATTTCCGTGAGTTCTTAAACATTGAGAACAATGACAATTTATTATAGGTCGAAATTCACCTTTAATAATCATTTTTACACCATTACATAGACATGAAGCAGTTAAAGATCTAATTTTTTTATTCATAATATTGAATTACATAATTAATAAATTAAGATATTATAATATTAGATAAATATATTTTTAACAAAGAAATAAATGAACATAAATTGGAATTTTGAAAATTCTTACTTGAAATTACCTAAGTTTTTTTATTCCAATACTAAACCTGAAAAATTTCCAAAATTAGAAGTATTATTAAAAAATGATGATCTAATAAATTTACTTAATTTACAAAATCATGATTTTGATATTTTCTTAATTAATTCTATTAACAGCAAAAATTTAAACTCATTTTCTCAAGCTTATGCTGGACATCAATTTGGTCATTTTACAAAATTAGGTGATGGAAGAGCTACTTTATTAGGTGAACATTTAAATTCAAATAAAGAACGATTCGATATCCAATTAAAAGGTTCTGGAAAAACTCCATATTCTAGAAATGGTGATGGCAAAGGAACGCTTAAATCAATGTTAAGAGAATATATAATTAGTGAGTCTATGTATAATTTAAATATAAAAACAACACGTTCATTAGCTTTATTGAAAACAGGAGAAAAAATTTTGAGAAATGGTTATGAACAAGGTGGAATATTAGTAAGAGTTTCCAAAAGCCATATTCGTGTAGGGACATTTCAATTAACTTATCTAAGTAATCAAAAAGAAAACATAAAAGAGTTATTAAATTATTCTATTAAAAGACTTTATCCTGAACTAATTGAGGAAAAAGATAAATATATTAAATTTTATGAAAAAATTACAGAAAATCAAATAAATTTAATATTAGATTGGCAAAGAGTAGGATTTATTCATGGAGTTATGAATACAGATAATATGTCATTATCAGGAGAAACAATTGATTATGGTCCATGTGCTTTTTTAGACGAATATAATCCAAATAAAGTTTTTAGTTCCATTGATCATAGAGGAAGATATGCTTTTATTAATCAGCCCAAAATTGCAATGTGGAATTTAGCACGTTTAGGAGAAACTTTTTTACATTTAATTGATAATGATGAGCAATTAGCTATAAAAAAAATTGAGGAAGTACTTAATAAATATGAAAAAATTTATAACACGCTTTGGTTAAATATGATGAAAAATAAAATCAATATTAATCAAAATCATAAAAATGATATTAATTTAATAAAAGAATTATTAGATTTAATGCATGTTTTCAAACTTGACTACACTAATACTTTTATTGATATTGAAAATAATAATTTAAAAAAATTCGATTTTATGAAAGATTGGAACTCAAAGTTTCAAGATAGAAAAAAATTAAATCATAAAAAAGAAGATATAAATAATTATAATCCTAAAATTATTCCTCGAAATCATAACATTGAAAATATTTTAAATAATGTTGAGTTTGGTAATTTAGAACAATTAAAAGAAATTTTTATATATTTAAAAAAACCATATGATGAATCTATTCCAGAAAAATATAGACAAATGCCTAATGAAGATGAAAAAATTCATCAAACTTTTTGTGGGACTTAATTTTTTAAATTAATTTTTTTACAAATAAATCTACAATCGATACTAAAATTATATGATGTGACATTTCGATAAAATTATAATTTTCAGATTTGATATATATATTAACATTACCATAATTAGATAATGGATTATTTTCTTTAAATCCGCTCAATGTTATAAGAGGTATATTATTTTCTTTACAATATTTTGCAGCATTCAATATATTTTTAGATGTTCCACTACTGCTGATTAATATAAGCATATCATTTTTTTGTAAATAAGCTTTTATTGCTTCTTCTACCCAATTTTCATAATCATAGTCGTTAGCAAAACAGGTTATTAAATTACTATTATTAAAAGTATCTGATTTAATATTAGCTGCTTTAGCTAAGTCCACACTAACATGACTAGCTATTGAAGAACTTCCACCGTTCCCAACTATAAATACTTTCCCATCAGTTTGATTACATTTATTAATTAAAGATACCGATCGCTCAATCAATGATGTGTCAACATCATTTAATAAATCAAAAATAGATTTATTATAATTTTTAAAATATTGTTCAAATTTCATAATTCATTAAATTTATATTTCTATAATTATTTATCACTAATAAGCTATATAAAAAAACTACTTTAAACCATCTATTTTTGATGCAACTATAAAATCATTGATAGAAAGACCTTTAATAGAATGCGTATGTAACATTATTAAACAATATCCATATCCAAGTGATACATCCGGATGGTGACCTTCTTCCTCAGCTAGCTCACCTACTCTATTTGTAAAATTTAAAGCTTGTTTGAAAGTTTTAAAAATAAATTTTTTATATATCATTTTTTGTTCATCATTAACTGACCAGTTATCTAATTTTGCTAAATGTTCAATTATCTGTTTTTCATCAAATTTAGGGGTGTTTCCTGAACAAGCTTCACATTTTTGTTCTTTTAAATCAACCATTATTGAAATTTTGCTCCTATTTGATTTAATTCCATACTGTAAAGAGAGCTAGTTGCAGTAACATATAATATATTACCTTCCTTGCCACCAAATTCTAAATTAGAAACTAATTCTGGAACTAATATTTGTCCTATTAATTCATTATCTCTATTAAAACATTTGATTGCTTTTCCTGCACTTGTCCAAATATTACCATCTTTATCACATCTAAAACCATCTGAGAAAAAAGGTTTGAAGTCATAAACTAATTTTTGGTTAGTAATTTCATTTTCTAAAACATCAAAAACATACAAGCATTTTACATCTTCACCAGTATCAGCAATATATATTTTTTTTTCATCATGTGAAAAAGCTATTCCATTTGGTCTATCAAGATTTTTAGTCATTACATCTAACTTATTTAATATAGGATTAAATCTAAAAACATAACATCCGCCATATTCTTGTTTACCAGGATAACCTTCATAGTCTGATAAAATTCCATAGGGAGGATCAGTAAACCATATTGTATCATCAGATTTAACACAAACATCATTCGGTGAATTAAGTTTTTTATCTTTATAAGAATCAACAAGTATTGAAACATTTAAATCATCATCAGTTTTATAAATACATCTTCCACCATGAGAACATGATATTAAATTTTCATTATTGTCTAATGTGTTTCCGTTACAAAAATTAGAAGGATTTCTAAATTCTGAAACTTCTCCATTTAATAATTTCATCATTCTATTATTTGGATTGTCACTCCAAACTAACATATCTTTATGTGGTATATAACAAGGTCCTTCAGCCCATAATGTCCCATTATATATTTGTTTAAATTCATTGGTTTTTAAATAACTATTAAATAAATCAGTGTTATGAACCTTTTCCATCTCAACGTTCATAAATTCATAAACCATAGGCATAAAATCTTTTTTATTATTCATTTAAATTATTATCTCTTTTCCATTTTTTTTAATTTCATTATCTTCTAAATAAGCAGGGAAACCTTTAGCACGAAGATTTTCTTTACATTCTTCTTCAAGAATTTTTACTATACTAGTACTAAGAGCTCTGTCGCCATATTTTTTTCTTCCATTTTGGAATATTGAAAACATTAAATTACTTATTTTAGCTGGAATTTGAAATTTTTTTGTAAGTTTTTCAAACAAACCTACATCTTTACAAACTAAATCCATTGTAAATCCAACATCATAAGAGCCATTTAATATTACTTGACTTTCAGTTTCATGAACAAAACTGTTGCCAGAACTAATTTTTATACCTTCATAGGCAGTTTTTAAATCGATACCATATTTTTTGCATACCATTAATGCTTCTCCAATTGCTAAAAGATTTATTGAAGCTAAATAATTTGTTACAACTTTTAATGTTGATGCTTTTCCTATTTCACCACAATGCAATATATTATGACCTATACAACTTAATATTGGAAATGATCTATTAAAACTATCTCGATTCCCTCCTACTAAAACTGAAATATTCCCACTTTCAGCTCTATGCTGACCTCCTGATATTGGAGCCTCAATAACTTCTGCATTTTTGTTTATTATTAATTTTGCTAATGATTTCATATCTTCTTCATCAGTAGTGCTCATTTCTATCCAAAGATGACCCTTTTTAATTAAATGAAGAGAATCAGATAGTACTTTTTTAACTGATTTAGGGGATGGTAAACAAGTAATGAAAACGGATACATTGTTAATTAA
>CACIIL010000026.1 GCA_902586695.1 uncultured Alphaproteobacteria bacterium
ACAAAAACTTTTATTGATGGTAGGTTTAAATTTTCGATACTTGCCATCAACTTTAGAAAAAATAAAACTAATTAAATCAAATAAAGTTGGCAAGCCTCATTTTTCAAAATTTATCTATGAAAGATGGAGAGATGGAAAATTGAAACGATTAAATAAATACCCTCTTTATATGAAACACCCTATGTTATGGGAACAATCGATTCACCATTTCGATTTAATAAGATTTATCTACAACTCAAATGTAAAAACAGTTTTTGCAACTACTTCTAATCCTCCGTGGTCAATGTATAAACATCATACAAATGTGAATGCAATAATAGAATTAAATAATGGAATTCAAATTAATTATATTGGTAATTGGCAAAGTAATTGCAAGTCTATAAACTTTGAATGGAGAACAGATTGTACTAAGGGTGTTATTATACAAAAAAAACAATTTTCAAATTTAAGCTATAGAAAATTCAATTCAACTAAATTTAAAAATATAAAATTAAAGAAATTTAAAATGTGGTCAGATGATGCAAATCATCTTCTTTTAGATTTTATAAATTTAATGAAAATAAAAAATAATTATATAAAAGTAAATAATGATCATCTTAAATCATTAATAATTGTTGATGCTTGTATAAAATCGGCAAAAACTGGGAAAAAAATATATTTATAATACTAATTATTATTAATATTTTTTTGCAATATTAATCCATTGTTAATGACTTAATGTCATCACTTCAGTGACTAAATTACTATTCTAAAAAATATAAATTTCTTTAGTTTCAACTAATTATTCATATCAAATACTTAGGGAGGTTGTATGAAAAAATTAATAACTGGAGTAGCAATTGTGTTTGGTTTTATCATGCCATCTACATATACTTTTGCGGCTCCGCCTGATGATACATTTGTTGTAGGATTACCGACTGATACAAAAGGTTTGGAACCAGCACAAATAAGTTCAAGACACACTGCAAATATAATGAAGCATATGTTTGGTCAGCTATATTCAGTTGATGAGACAGGTGCGATTGTTCCTAATTTAGCAGAAAGTTATAAAGTTTCTGATGATGGAAAAGAATATACCTTTACGTTAAAAAAAGGCTTAACATGTCATGATGGTGAGGCACTTACAGCTGAAGATGCAGCTTATTCTTTCAATAGAGTAGCTGATCCAGAAATGGCATTCACTGGTAACTCTGCAGGCTTTGTATATAAATCAATTGATTTTAAAGAAGCAAGAGCAGATGGCGAACTAGACGTAACAATTGTCTTAGGTGGACCAAATCATATAGCTTTAGGTTTAATTGCTGAAGTTTATGTGCACTGTAAAGGCTCTTATGAAAAAATGTCTAAAGAAGAAGCGGCAACAAATCCAGTTGGATCTGGACCATATGAGTTTGTTAAATGGGATAAAGGTAGTCAAATTGTAATGAAAAAGGCTGCAAATCCTCCAATACCAACTAACTTTGACAACATAATTTGGAGAGTTATACCTGAAGCTTCTACTAGAACAGCTGAACTTATTGCTGGTAATGTAGACATGATTACTAATGCATCTCCAGATCAGGTTGAGGCTATTGATGCTTCTAGTACTGCTAAAGTTGCAAAAGTTCAGGGCACAAGAAGAATGTATGTTGGTTATCATCAAGGACCTGAATTTGCTGTAACCCCTGGTGGAGCAGCAATTCAAAAACCAGAAGTTAGAAGAGCTCTTCAATATGCTGTAGATGTTGAGGCAATATGTGCAAATCTTCTCAATGCGCCTTGTACAAGAATGACTGGTATTGTTAATCCAAATAATGCTCACCCAACTCTAAAACCATATCCTTATGATCCTGAAATTGCTGAATATTTACTTGATCAAGCAGGATATCCTAGAGATGCAAATGGAGTAAGATTTGAGATGACGCTCCAAGCTGGTGAAGGTAGATATCTAAATGATAGAAATGTTGTTTTAGCAATCTGTCAATACTTGGATGATGTTGGTGTAAAAACTAAATGTGATATTTTAGATTGGTCTTCAGTATATATCCCTCTAATTATAGAGAAAAAAGCTGGACCTATGTATTTCATAGGATCAGGAGGAGCAACTTGGAGTCCACTTTACGATATGGCAGATCTATCTAAACCTGACTCAGGCCCTAACTACACTAAATGGATGAACGAAGAATGGTTCAAAGGTTGGAAAGTTATTAACAACACCAATAATGAATACATTATTCGTAGAGAAGTAGATAGAATGTTAGAGGTTTTCTATAATGAAGGACCTTGGCTGCATTTATACTTCCAGCCTGATTTTTATGGTGTAAGTAACCGAGTAGCTTGGTCTCCTAGAAGAGATGAAAAAGTAGATTTATTTAAAGCTACTTTAAAGTAAATTTATTTGATATGTTGGCTCCAATTATTGGGGCCAACATTAATTCCCCTCTTTAAAAAATGTTCGTATATATACTTCGAAGATTACCACAAACTATTTTAGTTATTTTTGGAGTAACGTTAGTTACGTTTATCGCTTTACAAATAGGTGGTGATCCAACATATCTTTTTATTAGTGATAGAGCCTCTCCAGAAGAGATTGAGGCTACAAGAATAAAGCTTGGATTTGATAAGCCACTTTATATTCAATATTTTAATTATCTTATAAAACTTCTTCAATTAGATTTTGGAAATTCATTATACTTTGGTCAATCTGCAATGACTATAATTCTTGAAACATTACCGGCAACAATTGAACTTACAATTTTTTCAATGTTAATAGCAATTTTTGGTTCTATTCCTTTTGGAATTTTTGCTGCAGTTTATAGAGGTACATGGATTGATGGAACGTTAATGGCAATAGCAATGTTAGGGCAATCAATACCAAGTTTTTGGCTAGGCATAATGTGCATTCTTTACATATCATTAAATGTTGGATGGCTTCCAATATCTGGTCATGTGCCTTTCTTAATGCCATTATTTCAAGGAAATTTTATAGAAGCTTTTAAAAATTTACCAACAACTCTTACTTATTTAATATTACCAGGTTTTGCTGTTGCATTTTATTCAGTGGCAAGAAACGCTAGATTAATTCGTTCATCAATGCTCGAAGTTTTATCACAAGATTATGTTAGAACTGCAAAATCTAAAGGCTTAACAAATTATGTTGTAATCATGAGGCATGCAATGAGAAACGCGTGGTTGCCAGTCGTTACAATAATAGGTTTAGAATTTGGGTTTATGATAAGTGGTGTCGTAGTAGTTGAAGTAATTTTTGCTTGGCCTGGATTAGGTAGAACTGTATTTGATGCGATAGCCAATAGAGATATACCATTAGTGCAAGCAGCTGTTGTGGTCATATCTATTTTTGTAATTGTTATTAATCTTATAACTGATTTAGTTTATGCAAAACTTGATCCTAGGATAAAACTATGAGTGAATTACAATCAACTTCTAACGACAGAATATCAAATGAAAATTCATCATCTTTTTTAAAACTATTGATTGCACTTATAAAAAATAAATGGGCTTTAATTTCTGTTTTTTGGCTTTTTTTTATAATTATAGTTGCAATCTTTGCTTCTGAAATATCTCCTCTTGATCCAAATAAAAATCATATCATGGAAAGAGTTTCTCCACCTTTAACTCTAGATAAAAAAGGAGATATGAAATATCTAATTGGTTCTGACGCTCTTGGAAGAGATGGTTTATCAAGATTAATATATGGAGCTCAAGTATCATTACTTGTAGGTTTTTCGGCAGTTTTTATAGGAGGTATTATTGGAACACTACTTGGGATATTTGCTGGATATTATGGAAGATTGATTGATGATATTATAATGAGATTAGCAGATATACAGCTGGCTTTCCCTTTTATTTTACTTGCAATACTTTTTCTGGTTGTCCTTGGTGAAGGATTAATTAATTTGATTTTAGTTTTAGGCGTAGGTCAATGGGTGACATATGCCAGAATAGCGAGAGCTCAAACAATTTCCCAAAAAGAAAAAGAATATGTGGAAGCAGCAAAAGCTCTAGGTGTGAATAATTTAAGTATTATGTTTGGTTCGATTTTGCCAAATATTTTCGCACCGTTGATAGTTATTGCATCATTTAATGTTGCTAGTGTTATTTTAGCTGAAGCAGCTCTATCTTTCTTAGGATTAGGAGTTCCACCTCAAATTCCAACATGGGGGGCAATGCTTGCTGAGAGCAGAGATCATATTTTTGCAAAAAGATGGTGGCTCCCTTTTTTTCCGGGTATGGCTATTTTGATTACTGTGCTGGCTTTTAATATTGTTGGAGATTGGTTGAGAGATTACTTAGATCCAAGATTAAAGGAGATAGAATAAATGACGATAAAAGTAGGGATTATTGGAGCAAGCTTTGCAAAAGCAGCTTATTTGCCAGCATTTAAACATATTGAAGAAGTTGAAGTTGTATCTTTATCTTCATTTAATTTGGATAATGCAAAAAATTGTGCGCAAGAATTTAATATAAAAAAATTTTATGACGATTGGGAAAAAATGCTTGATGAAAATTCTTTGGATTTAGTTTGTATTGCTACTCCTACAGATCTACATGCACCAATAACAATTAAAGCACTAAAAAAGGGCGCGCATGTTTTATGTGAAAAGCCAACAGCTATGAATGCTGCAGAAGCTTCTGAAATGTTAAAAATAGCGAAAGAATGTGATAGAATACATATGATTGATCATGAATTAAGATTTAATCCAAATAGAAGAAAAATTAAAGAATGGATATCAAGAGGAGAAATTGGAAAGATTCAGCATATTAACATATTAAATGTATCAAATGGATGGCTAAACCCTTCCTCAAGACCAAAAGATGATTGGTGGAGTCTAAAAAATAGAGGAGGTGGAAGAATGGGAGCTAATGGATCTCATCAAGTTGACTTAATTAGATGGTGGTGCGGTGAAATAAAATCAGTATTTGGTCAGGCTTTGACTTTTGTAAAAGAACGGAAAGATAAAAATACCAATGAAAATTGGACAGCTACGGCGGATGATTTATCTTATTTTTCACTTGAATTAATGAGCGGTGGATTAGCAAATATTTTTTTAAGTGGAGTAGCTAACCATGCACTTGGTAATAAGACGCAGATTTTTGGTTCTGAGGGTACAATTATTTTAGAGGATAAGACTGAAGAAATATTATTTGCCAAAAATGGTGAAGAATTTAAAAAAATGTTTTTTGAAGATCCTAATTCTTCTTTAGAGGGTTTAAATAAGGGTATTTGGAATATTTCAGTAGTAAGCCTTTTAAAAGAGTTAACTTCAGCAATAAAAGAAAATAGGCCCTTGAATCATGGATCAACGTTTGAAGATGGATTAAAAAATCAAATAGTTGTTGATGCAGTATTTGAGTCAACTAATAAAAGGAAATGGATTGATCTATAAAAATGGATTTTTCAAATCAAAATATTTTGATTACTGGTTCTGCAGATGGCTTAGGATTTGCTATTTCTAGAGCTTTTTCAAATAAAAAAGCAAATCTTTATTTAGTTGATATTAATTATGAAAAGTTAATTAAGAATAATATATTTAATTCAATAAATATTGAATGTGATTTAAGTGATATTGAATCGGTAAAAAAATTAATTGATAAATTAAAAGAAGATAAAATATATATAGATATTTTAATCCATAATGCCGCAGTATTAATCCCAAAATCATTTGAGGAAACAACACCAGAATATTGGAATGAAATGGTTAATATTTCTTTAAATAGTGGTTATCTTTTATCAAAGTATGTTTGGACAAATATGAAAAATAAAAAACATGGAATTATAATTTATGTTTCTTCTCGTGCAGGTGTAGAAGGTTTTGAAAATGAGAGTGCCTATTGTGCATCAAAACATGCATTAGAAGGATTAATGAAGAGTTTAGCTATGGAAGGTGAAAATAAAGGTATTCAAGTTTTTACAGTTACTCCAGGCATGTTTATGAAAACACCTATGTCTGAACAAAATTATGAAGATGAATATAAAAAAAAATGGATAGATCCTATAGAACTTGCACCTGCTTTTTTAAAATTAGCTTCAGGTAATTTAAAAAATTTAGCAGGTTCGCATGTTAATGCTTGGAGTCTATCAAAGGATAAATGAATGAAGGATATTTATAAATATATAGATGAAAATATTGAAGAATATATATCTGATCTTCAGGAACTTATCAGGAAGCCTTCTGTATCTGCACAAAATTTAGGATTAGCAGAATGTGCAGAATTTGTAAAAGAACAAATGCATAATGACGGCCTACCTGCTGAGTTACACGAAATACCAGGTGGCCCACCACTTGTTTTTGGACATCTAAAATCTTCTTTATCTAAAAAAACTTTATTTTGCTATTCACACTATGATGTCCAACCCCCTGAACCAATTGAAAAGTGGTCCCATGGCGGACCATGGTCAGGTGCTTTAGTTGATAATGTAATTTATGGAAGAGGTGCTACAGATAATAAAGGTGGTTTATTAGCATTTAATAAAGCAGCTAAAGCTTTCTTAAAAGTAAGGGGTGAGGTTCCTTTAAATTTAAAATTTTTTTACGAAGGTGAAGAAGAAATAGGCTCTGTTCATTTAGGTCCATGGGTAGAAAAAAATAAAAAACTTTTAGAAGCAGATGGAATGCACTGTTTAGATGGAACAGTAGATACTTTTGCAAAAGTGCCAGAGGTAGAATTAGGATTAAAATCAGTATTGTTTATTGAATTAATAGCAAGAGGTGGCAAAAAAGATATTCATTCTCTTAACTTCCCACTTGTTCCTAGCCCCCCTTGGGAACTAGTGCATGCATTATCAACAATTATGACTAGAGATAGAAAAATATTGATTAAAGACTGGTATGACGGATTATACGAACTAGGAGAAGAGGAACTTAACCTTCTTAATGAAAAAAATAAAAGGGTAGACTTATCAGCATTAAAAGAAGAGTTTGGAATAGAAAATTTTGTACTTAATAGAGATGGTGTTGATGCAATTAAAGCAAGAACCTATGAGCCAACTGCAAATATTCAAGGTATGATTTCTGGATATACTGGCCCTGGTCATAAAACAATAGTGCCTAATGAAGCTAGAGTAAGGATTGATTTTAGATTACTACCACATATGAATCCGCAAAAGTGCATTGAGAAAATAAAAAAACATCTCATTGAACATGGTTACGGGCATTTAGAGTTAAAAGCTTTTGATGCTGCTGAACCACCATATAAGATTTCTGTAAAAGAGGATATTTCTCAAGCAATTATTAAGGCAGCAGAAGAAGTGTTTGGAGAAAAACCAGTCGTAAATGGTGTTTCAGCTGAAGGTACAATTTTAAAACATGTATGGATACCTTGCGTTTTGACTGGTTTTGCAAATCCTGGTGCAAACTTACATGCCCCAGATGAAAATATACATGTTGAAAACTATGTTAAAGGAATTAAGTATGCTGCCGCAATAATGGAAAATTTTTCAAAAAACTAATTATTATAATTGATATACATATCTTTATTTACAGTTGCTTTTATGGTGGCAACAATTATTCCTTTCGGGTCAGAGGCTTATTTTATTACATTATTATCCTTAGGAAAATATAATAACTTGTTGTTGTTAATATTTGCATCATTAGGAAATATCTTAGGCTCTATATTTAATTGGTTATGTGGTTATTACGCTAATTATTTTATTAAGAAACAATGGTTTCCAATTAATAATACTATGATTGATAAAGGTAATAAAATATTTAGTAAGTATGGCAAATGGTCTCTTTTGTTGTCCTGGGTACCTTTTATTGGAGATCCAATAACTTTTGTAGCTGGAACACTCCGTTATCCAATAGTCCCATTTTTAATCTTGGTAAGTATTGGGAAAGTAGGAAGATATTTGGTAATATATTTATCAATAATTTGGGCAATTAGTATTTTTTAAAATGAATAATACATTTTTTATTTTAGTTTTTTTTATTGGGTTTTTTTGTGGAATTGGCGTCCTTATTTCGATCAAGTTTTTATTAACTAAAAATAAAAATAAACAAAATTATGATGAGAGTGAAATAGTTTCACTTAAACAGCATATGGAGTCAATTCAATCTTCTTTACAAAATTTTAATTTAGCTCAAAATAGACTAGAAAATACATTAGTTCGTGGAGGTTCACAACAGCAAGGGTCTTGGGGTGAATTTGTATTAAAAAATATTTTAGATGGCGCTGGATTGAGAGAAGGTCATGAATACGAAACACAAAAATCTTTTAGAGATGAGAGTGGTAATTTGCAAAAACCAGATGTTATCGTTCATATGCCAGGTAATAGAGATATTGTTATAGATTCTAAGGTTTCTTTAAGTTCATGGCATGACTTGTCTAATTCCAACGATGATAATAACAAAAGAATACATTTAAAAAAATTTTTAGAATCCATTAAAAATTTTGTCAGAGATTTAAGTCAAGATGATTACGCTTCTTTATATGAAATTAATTCTATAGATTCTGTTTTAATGTTCATGCCAATTGAGCCTGCTTTATTAACTTTATATAATGAAGCATCAGACATAATAGAAAAAGCTTGGCAAAAAAAAATAATAATTGTAGGACCATCAACATTACCATTTTTATTAAAAGCTGTTGAGAATATGTGGCGAATTGATAAGCAATCAAAAACAATTAAAGATATAGCAGCTACAGCTAGTGAAATTTATGATAAAGCTGTAAACGTTTATGACTCATTTAATACTGTCAATCAATCCCTGGATAAGGCTAGATTGAAAATGGATGAAGCAAAATCTCGTCTTCAAGATGGGCCAGGTAGTTTAACAAAAAAAATTGAAAAGATGAAAAAACTTGGAAGATTAAATACAAAAAAACAGTTGCCAGAAGATTCTGGTAATGCAATAGAATGATTTAAATATGCCTAGTTTTGATGTTGTAAGCAGAGTAGATTTCCAAGAGATTGATAATGCAATTGCAAATGCTCTAAGAGAAATATCAAATCGGTATGATTTTAAAGGTTCAAATACCAGTCTCGAAAGAAATGAAAAGTTGATTACTATTGTCACAGATGATGATTTAAAATTGAATCAGGTTAGCGATATATTGATTTCGCATTTTGTTAGAAGAAAATTAGATCCATTAGTTTTAGGTAAAAAAGATAAAGAAAAAGCTGGTGGTGATAGAATTAGACAAACTATTTCTTTAGTTGAAGGCATTGAACAAGATGTTGCTAAAAAAATAACTTCAGAAATTAAAAGTTCAAAAATGAAAATTCAGGCTAAAATTAATGGTAATGAACTTCGAATTGATGGTAAAAAAAGAGATGACTTGCAATCAGCAATGCAATTAATAGAAAATTTAAAAATTGGAATTCCAGTTCAATTTATCAATTTTAGAGATTAAATAAAGTGATAACATGGGAGCTGATTCTGGCTTTAGCTGTATATAATTTTATTATGTATGCTACGCCAGGTCCTAATAATAGTATTTTAACAGCCTCTGGTATAAAATTTGGATTTGCTAGATCAATTCCTAATGTATTAGGAATACCCACAGGTCACGGGTTACAATTAGCATTAGTTTGTCTTGGTTTGGGAACATTATTTATAAAATATCCAATACTTTTTGATATTCTAAGATATGTAGGATCGGCTTACATAATTTATTTAGCTTATAAGATGTTTGGCTCTTTAAATATATCTAAATCAGAAGATAGATCTCGTCCTCTTAAATATTATGAAGCAATTCTTTTTCAGTTTGTTAATCCAAAAGCTTGGGTAATTTGTTCTACTGCTGTAACTTTATATTATCCAAAGAATGAAAATATTATTATTGGAACATTGTTTATGGTCGTAATGTCAACAGTTGTTAATATACCATCAATTAGCATATGGGCTTATGGGGGCAGTATTATTAGACACTATTTAAACAATAAAAAATTAAAAAAATTTATAGAATCAGTTTTAGCTGCTCTTCTTATAGCTACAGCTATATCAGTATTTTTTTATAATCCTTAAGGATATGGTATTTCACTAAATTCACCAATAATATTATAACCTTTTATCACAGCAGTTCTTTTTGAGATAAGAAGATACCAACGTAGAACATTTGGATAATC
>CACIIL010000027.1 GCA_902586695.1 uncultured Alphaproteobacteria bacterium
AAAAACAAAAAACAAAAAAGCTTTAAAACAAAAATGGAAAACTATTACTCCTTTAGGAAGAGTGGCAAGCCCGCATGAATTAGCACAAACTGTCTTGTTTTTATCTTCTGATATGGCTTCTTTTATTACAGGTGTTGGTTTATTAGTTGATGGGGGGAGAGCTGCTACATAAAAAATTTAAAGATTTAAATATACTTGTAACCGGTGTTTCAAGTGGAATAGGCTATGCAGTTGCAAAAGCCTATGATGAGAGAGGTGCAAATGTATTTGGTGTAGATATAAATAAAATTAAAAACTCTAAAAAACTATCTGGTAAATTTAATTTTTTTAATTGTGAAGTTCAAAATTATAATAAAATGAAAGAAATTGTTAAAAAAATTATAAAAAAAAATAAGAGGATTGATATTTTAATAAATTGTGCTGGAATTATAGATTTTAAATCCATTGAAAATAGCTCTATTCATTTTTGGAAACAAATAATTGATGTAAATCTTACTGGAACTTTTATTAGTTGTAAAATAATAGCACCTTTAATGAAAAAAAATAAAAAAGGATCAATAATTAATGTATCAAGTAGGGCAGCTAAATTTGGAGGATTTAATGAAACAGCATATTGTGCTTCAAAATTTGGAGTTGAGGGATTAAGTCGATCTTTATATGAAGAATGTAAAAAATATAATGTTGTTGTAAATACAATAACACCTGGAACTCCAATAAAAACATCAATGAGTAAAAAAACATACTCAAAAGAAAAGAAAAAAATATGGAAAGATCCTCAAATAATTACACCAGCATTTTTGCACTTGGGAATACAAAGCAAAAATGGAATTAACAATAAGTATGTCAACGCTTGGGATTTATCAAAAAGAGTTAAAGATAAATATATAATTACATAATATGAGAACAATTATTAAAGCTAAAAAAATTATTAATGGAGTCGATGACAACATAATAAAAGATAAATGTATAATTATTAAAAATGGATTAATAAATGAAATTGTAAATGTTGAGAAATTTAAACCGTCACATAACGATCTAATTTTTAATTATAATAATGAGATTGTTATGCCTGGAATGATTGATGTTCATGTTCATTTAGCTTTTTCGGGTATAACTGATAATAGATCTTTTAGAGCTGAGTCAGCAGATATGGATTATGGTGCACAAGCTCTAAGAGGTTATAGATTTGCTTTAGAACATATGTCTTATGGTTTTACAAGTCTTAGAGATATGAATGCTCCAGGCAATGTAGCAATAAATATAAAGAATATGATTAATAACAAAAAATTAATTGGACCAAATATATTGGCATGCGGTCTAGGATTATCTATTACAGGTGGTCATATGGATCAACCTGGTTGGGGTAGTCATACTAATTTTATTGATATGACTTATCCATGTGATGGTCCGAATGAATTTATAAAAGGAGTTAGATCACAATTAAAAGCTGGAGCAGATTTTATAAAAACTAATATGTGTGTAAGCTCAACTTATGATTTAGATCATCCATATAAACAAGAAATGTCTAATAAAGAAATTGAAGCAGTTTGTACAGAGGCACAAATGCATAATGTAAGAGTAGCTTCTCATACATCTGGAGGACCATCTATAACAACTGCAGTTAGATCTGGAATACATTCAGTTGAGCATGGTCATTGGTTAGATAATGAAACAATAAATTTAATGGCTGAAAAAAATACATTTTACGTTCCAACACTTTTAGTAAATGAAAGGAATTTTGAGTTTGAACATGATGCAAATTTTACAAAATCAAAAAATTGGAAATGGCTTAAATTATCAAGAGAGGCTAAATGGGAATCATTAGATAAAGCTATAAACTCTAATGTACAAATTGCTTTAGGTACCGATGCAGGATTTATGTTACCACACGGAAGTATGAATTACAGAGAAATGGAATACATGGTTCAGGGTGGAATGAGTAATATGCAAGCAATAAAAGCAGCAACACAATTTGGT
Source organism: uncultured Alphaproteobacteria bacterium (assembly GCA_902586695.1). Lineage (GTDB taxonomy): Bacteria > Pseudomonadota > Alphaproteobacteria > HIMB59 > CACPNW01. The sequence continues at coordinate 1,978 of CACIIL010000027.1, forward strand.
GGTAAATTACTTGAGCTAAATGTTGGTACTATTGAAGTTGGTCAAAGAGCAGATATTTTAATTGTAAAAGGCAATCCGTTAAAAGATATAAAAGTTTTAAAAAACCGTGAAAATATTGAAATATTTAAGGATGGAAAAAAATTCGACAAACATTCTTTTTTATCAAATTAGATATATTTGAAGGATGTATAATTTATAATTTTAAAGAGAAAAATATAAAAAATGACCTATTTCAAGGAAAATAGTGTTGTCATAATGTCATTACTAAAATGATTTTATTATACTTTTTGTTGATCAAAAAAGAGATAATATAATTTCATACAAATTTTCGAAGGGGGTAATATGAAGAAAATTGTAAAAATTTTTTTTGGAATAAGTGCTCTTTTTTTTAGTTTATCATTTGTAAGTAAAGCGAATGCTTTAGATATTGTATTTGCTGAAGATAGACCGGACTTAAGAACTCTAGATCCAAGAATAACACAATCAAGACATGAGGAAATGCTAATTGTAAATATGTTTGATCAATTAATTGCTGCTGACTCACAGGGTAATCATTATCCAGGTCTTGCTAAATCATGGAATGTATCAAGTGACGGACTTGAATATACATTTAGTTTAAGAAATGATGTTACTTTTCATGATGGAACAAAATTTAATGCAGCTGCTGTAAAAGCAACTTTTGATAGTATAGTTGATCCAGAAACAGGTTCTCAAGGAGCTGTTGACATTTTAGGACCTTACAAAGAAACTGTTGTTGTTGATGATTATACAGCAAAAGTAGTATTTGAAAGACGATATGGTTCTGCATTAACAGCATTTACGGAAACAGAACTTTCAATTGTTAGTCCAACAGCATTGTCAAGTTTAGGCAATGATGGATTTGGAATGGCGCCTGTTGGAACTGGACCCTTTATGTTTAAAAACTGGGAAGCTAATAAGAAAGTAGAACTTGTTAGAAATCCTGACTATAATTGGGCTCCAGAATATATGGATGGATCTGGTCCTTCACAAGTAGCAAATCTAACTTATAGATTAATTAAAGATACTAGTACAAGAGTTGCTGCTCTAGAAGCCGGTGAGATAGATATTGCGGAATTAGTTCCACCTCTAGATATGAATAGATTTGATTCATCTGGAGATCTTGCTACAGTTGCTGGAACAGTATCTGGACTTCCTTATGCTGCATTTCTAAATACTACTGTAGGTGTATTTCAAGATATAAATGTTAGAAAAGCTTTTTTTCACTCTTTAGATAGAGTTAAAATGACAAGTGATTTATTTTTTGGATATGCTGAAGCAGCATTTGGACCAATAAGTAGTTCAACTCCAAGTTATTGGAAAGGGAATGAAGATTATTATGGATATAATCCAGATGGCGCAGCCGCATTACTAGAAGAAGCTGGCTGGAAAATGGGATCAGATGGTATAAGAGAAAAAAATGGTGAGAAATTAACTGTATTCTTTCCATGTCTTTTAGAGCCAGATACTTGCGTTGCCATTCAAGGGTATGCCAATAAAGTTGGATTTGATGTTAATGTTGAAGTTGTCATGAAAGCAAGACAAGATGAATTAATTTTTGCTAATGGCTATGATATGTTAGTTATCAGATGGGTTTCTTTGGATCCAGGGGTGTTAATTATTCCTTTCCATTCAAGAAATATACCAGAGCCTGGTAAATTCAAATTTAATTGGGCAAGATATGCAAATCCAGAGTTAGATCAACTTTTAGAGGATGCTGAAAGTGCTGAAACTCAAGAAACTAAAGATGATCTATATATGCAGATTCAAAAGCATATTATGGATCAGGCTATTTTCTTAGCAATTCATGATCAAGTACAAACAGTTGCTTACAATCCAGATTTAGAGGGTGTAAGATTTGCTAATGGTAATTGGCAACTTCGTATGTACGATGTTCGAAAAAAATAAATAAATCTATATAATAGCCACCTTTATAGGTGGCTTTTATTCAATGAATTTCTTTCTTAAAAAATTATTAATTGTTATTCCAACATTGTATATTGCTTGGACTGTAGTTTTTGTTACTTTAAATATTATACCAGGTGATCCAGTTAACCTTATGCTAGGAGGAAGACCAGCTTCAGATGAAGTTAGAGAAAATGTAAGAAAAAATTTAGGATTAGATAAACCAGTTTTGGAACGTTACGGGTCTTTTTTAGTTAATGCAACTAAAGGAGATTTAGGCAAATCATATTTGACAAGACAACCTGTAACCAAAATGATTAAAGAAAATATGATGCCAACCATTGAACTGTCAATAGGGGGATTAATATTTGGCGTATTCTTTGGAGTGCTGTTTGGTATTTTTGCAGGTACAAAACCTAATTCCATACGTGATACAATTTCAATGATTATTGCTCTTTGTGGAATATCACTTCCAAGTTTTTGGATAGGTATGATGCTAATTTATATTTTTGGAACTACATTGGGATGGGTGCCCATTGTTGGAGATGGTTTCGTATCACTAATACTTCCATCAATTAGTGTTGGTTTATTTTTTGCTGGTGGAATGGCAAGACTCACGAGATCTAGTTTGGTAGATGTATTAAATCAAGATTATATTAGAACAGCTAGATCAAAGGGAATTTCAAAATATAATATAATTTTAAAACACTCTTTACGAAATGCAATGATACCTCCTGTAACTTTGTTAGGTATTCAGTTTGGTTTATTAATTACAGGAGCAGTAATAACAGAAGAAGTATTTGCAAGGCCCGGACTAGGTCAATTACTTTTACAAGCGATACTTGCTAAAGATATTCCGTTGGTACAAGCCTTAGTGGTATACATGACTGCTGTTTATATATTTTTAAATCTAATAGTTGATTTTACATATGGAATTATAGATCCACGAATCAGGTTGGAAAGAAAAAATTAATAATGAAAAAATTCAAAATTATTTTAAAAAGATTTTTATTAAACAAAGGATCTGCCTTCGGAGGAATATTTTTAATTCTGATTGTGTTTGGTGCGATTTTTGCACCTATAATTGCTCCATATGATTGGAATGCAGTTGATACAGGGCCTAGATTATCAGCTCCAAGCTGGGAATTTTTATTTGGAACGGATATTCATGGTAGAGATGTTTTTTCAAGAATTATATATGGAGCAAGATACTCATTAAGTGTAGGAGTTATATCTGTTTTATTTGGAATAATTTCAGGAAGTATATTTGGAATTACAATTGCTTACATTGGTGGCAGGGTTGATATTATAGGGTCAAGAATTATTGATGTTATGTTTGGTTTTCCATCATTTCTACTATCACTTTTAGTTGTTGCAATTATAGGTGTAGGTTTATGGAATGTTGTTTTTGCAGTAGGATTAGCTAGCATTCCCCATTTTGCAAGAATTATTCGATCAGCCGCTTTGCAAGTAAAAGAACAACCATACATTGAAGCATGTGTAAGTTTGGGTTACGGAAATATTAGAATTATGTTTAATCACATTTTACCAAATATATTCCCAATTATAATTGTAATTGCAACACTTGATTTGGGAGGTGCAATTATTTCAATCGCTTCATTAAGTTTTTTAGGATTAGGAGCTCAGCCACCTGAACCAGAATGGGGAGCTATGCTCAGTTCAGGAAGAGAGTACATGAGGTATGCTCCATGGACTATGATATATCCTGGTTTATTTCTTTTTTTAACAGTAATGTCTGTTAACTTGTTAGGTGATAGATTGAGCATTGCTTTAGATGCGCGTCAATCTATAGGTAAAGGCAAAGTATAATGTTAATAAAAAATTTTAAATTATAAATGGAAGATTTACTAAAAGTATCAAACTTAAATACTGAATTCAAATCAGACTATGGTTCAAAACCAGCTTTAAATAATATTTCGTTTAATATTAAAGAAGGTGAAGTTTTAGCTTTGGTTGGTGAGTCTGGCTCAGGTAAAACTGTAACAAGCCTTTCTATAATGGGTCTTTTACCAAACAATGCTTCAGTAGAAAATGGTGAGATCACATTACTTAGTAAAAAAAATAAAGAAATTAATATTTTAAACTTATCTGATGAAAAACATAATGAAATAAGAGGTAATGATATTTCAATGGTATTTCAAGAACCGATGACTTGTTTGAACCCTACAATGACTGTTGGTGAACAAATTTTGGAAGTAATTATAAGGCATAAAAAGATATCTAAAATAAATGCAAAAAAAGAAATGATTGGTTTATTAGAATTAGTTGAAATTCCAGACCCAATTCAAAGATCAATTGAATATCCTCATCAATTATCAGGTGGGATGAGGCAAAGAATTATGATTGCAATAGCTTTGGCATGTAGTCCAAAACTAATTATTGCTGACGAACCTACTTCAGCTTTAGATGTAACAATACAAGCGCAACTTTTAGAATTATTAAAAAAACTCAAAAACTCCATTGTTACCAAAACTAGTATTTTATTTATAACTCATGACCTTGGAATTGTTAAAGAATTAGCAGACAGAGTTATAGTTATGTACCAGGGAAAAATAGTTGAGGAAGGAAATGTTTTAGATGTATTTGAAAATCCAAAACATTCATACACTAATAATCTTATTCAATCATTACCTGAGTTTAAAATTGAAAAACGAAAGCAAAAAAAAATAATTAAAAAAGAAACAAATAATAAAAATATTATTCTCAGTATAAAAAATCTTTATAAAGAATTTCCAGTAGATAAAGGAATATTCAAACAATCAAATGAAAGTGTTAAAGCTGTTCAAAATGTTTCTCTAAATGTTAGGCAAAATAAGATTTTAGGATTAGTTGGAGAGTCTGGATCTGGTAAATCAACATTAGGAAAAACTATAATTAAATTAATTGAACCAACAAGCGGTAAAATAAATTTTAAAAATCAAGATATTTCAAATTTTAACAGGCAGAAAATGCAAAATATTAGACAGAAAATACAAATGATATTTCAAGACCCTTTTGCTAGTTTAAATCCCAGAAAAAATATTCTTGATACATTAATGGAGCCAATATTAGTTCATAAATTGATGAAAAAAAACGAAGCTACAGAATATATTAAACAAATAATTAATGATGTAGGCTTACCGATTGAAAGTTTAATAAGATTTCCCCATGAATTTTCTGGAGGTCAAAGACAAAGAATAGGAATTGCTAGAGCGCTAGTTTTGAAACCAGAATTTATTATTGCAGATGAACCAGTTTCTGCGCTGGATGTATCTATTCAAGCCCAAGTTTTAAATTTATTAGAAACTATTAAAGAGACATATAATTTGACGATGATATTCATATCACATGATTTAAGTGTAATTGAATACTTTTGTGATGAAGTAGCAGTTATGTATTTAGGTCATATAGTTGAAATGGCACCTGTAAATGAATTGTTTAGCAACCCAAAACATTCGTATACAAAAGCATTATTATCTGCTGTTCCTAAGGTTAAAGCAAAAAAAACAAATAAGATTTTAATCAAAGGTGACATACCAAGCCCTATAAATCCTCCTTCAGGTTGTGTATTTAGAACTAGATGTCCAAATCCAGGAATTGAATGTAAAGGTGGTGATATAAAGATGGGTTTAGTTGAAGTAGAGCCTAATCATTGGGTTGATCAGTGTTGTGCTAAATTAAATTAAATATAATTATTTTCAATTGTACCACATAAGACTTTAAAAACTTCCATAAATTGTTTTATGCTCATATATTCTTTTGGATTATGACTTCCATTTTTATTTCTTATAAATAACATTAATGACGGAATTCCATAATTCGCAAAAACACTTGCGTCATGACCTGCTCCACTTGCCATTGTTTCAAATTTTATTGATTTTTCTTTTGAATATTTTTGAAAAATACTAATTAATTTTTTGCTCATTAAAGCTGGTTGTGAATTAGTTTCTTTACCAAGAAAAAATTTAGTATTTGTTTTTTTTTCAATTGATTGTATTTTTTTAATAAGTGTTCTGTTAACAAATTTTAATGTGTTATTAGAATTACTTCTTACATCAATACAAAAATTTACTAAACCTGAGCTCTTAGCAAAAGAATGTTCTTTTTGATCAGTAAAAAATTGACCAAAAGTAATAACTAAATCTTTATTTTTTTTTAATTGATTTTGCCAAAAAATATTCATTTCATTAATAAGCATTGATACGGCAACTACAGAATCTTTTCTGTAATCAAAAGGAGTTGCTCCTGAGTGCAAATATTCACCTTTACAAATAGCATCTCTATATCTAAAACTGCCTCTTATCCCAGTTACAATTCCTAAAGGAATTTTCTTTTTTTCTAAAACTGGACCTTGCTCAATATGAGGTTCTATAAAATATTTAAAATTTGAAATATCAAAATTTACTTTATTTTTTGATACTTTATTAGAATTAAAGCCAGCTTTATTAATATGATAATATAATGATTTTTTAGTATCTGATCTTTTTAAGGTATGTAAAAGTTTTTTATCAAATTGTCCTAAAGCTATTTTACTACCTATATAACTATAAGGAAACCAGCAACTCTCTTCACCTCTGATTCCCATTACTGCAATAGAATATTTTGGTTTAATTTTTTTCTCATGGAAATATTTTATAATAACTATGCCCATAATTACACCTGCTAGACCATCAAAATTGCCTCCATGTTTTTGACTATCAAGATGAGATCCTACAACAACTTTTTTTTTGATTTTACCCTCATATGTTGCCAGAAAATTACCACCAAAATCAATAATTATATCTTTTGTAAAATTACTTAATTCTTTAATTAAGAATTTATGTGTTAAATTTTCTCCAATACCATACGTATCTCTAATGACGCCAGGATTAGCGAAAGAAATTTTTTTTTACATTATCAAATAAATACTTAGTATATTGATGATTGTTCACTAAAAATTCTTAATCCAGTGTTTAGCAATATCCTCTCTTTTGCAAATCCAGATCTTATCTAAACTTTTAATATGCTTTATTATTTTTTCTATTGCAATCATTCTTCCAGGTCTACCAATTAGTCTTGGATGTAGTCCAATATTTAGCATTTTTGGTTTATGCGAACCTTCTTTGTATAAATAATTAATAGAATCACAAATATATTCATAAAATTGGTTAGATCCACTAAATCCAGACGGAAGTTTGAAATGAACATCATTAGTATCTAGAGAGTAAGGAATAACTAAATGTTTTTTTTTATTAACTTTGACCCAGAATGGCAAGTCATCATTATAAGAATCACTATCATACAAAAAATTTCCATTTTTAACTAATAGTTTCCTAGTATTTTCACTTGGAGCATATCTACAATACCAACCTTTTGGATGTTTATTTGTTAATTTTAAAATTAAATCAAAAGCCTTTTTTATATTTTTTTCTTCCTGGTTTTTTTTTAATTTATAATGTTCTTCCCACCTATATCCATGACAACAAATATCGTTTGGTGAATTTTTTATATATTTACATATTTCTTTATTTTGAAGAAGGGTTAAAGCACACACAAAAAATGTGTGAGGTATATTATGTTTTTCAAATACTTTTGTTAATCTCCAAAAACCAACTCTTGATCCATATTCATAAATCGATTCGATAGCTAAATCTCTTTGATTTTCTAAATGTCTTCCACCAGGTACTTCAGATAAACCAGTTTCAGAATTTTTATCTCCAAGTAATGGTGAATACTCTGAACCTTCTTCTACATTGATGACAAAATTTATTGCTAATTTTGATTTATTTGGCCAATTTGAATTTGGAGGTGTTTTTCCATATCCAACAAAATCTCTCTCAGAAGATTTCATATTTATATATTACCATTCACCTTCTATTATAGCATAGAAACAACACCAATCACCAATAGTAACATTTGGCAGGGCTCTCAAACCAAAAAACATTCCATTCTCAGGAGCCAAAAGCCTGCATAATTCAGCGCCTTGATAACTTATTATTGTAGCAATATGGTCATTTTTTTTTCATCATAGATAGAAATTTAACATCTGGATTAGGAAGAAATATACCGCTTTTTGGAGCAAGTAATGCCTGTTGAT
>CACIIL010000028.1 GCA_902586695.1 uncultured Alphaproteobacteria bacterium
TATTAAATTAAACTGGAATCCTGATGATATTAGAGCTTTAGATATCTAAGCTCAATAAAAACCAACATTTCTGCGGTTTTTTTCACTTTGTTTTAAATTTTGTACATGTTAATAGGAACTTATATAAGGACATATAATCTTAAGATTAATTAATTTAAAACAGGAGGAAACGTATGTCAAAATTACTTAAAGTTTTCTTGATAGCATCATTTGCTGTTGCTTCTTTTTCTGCTAAAGCAGTTACAGTTGCATCATGGGGTGGAGCTTATACAGAAAGTCAACAAAAAGCTTATGCTGATACTTGGTCTGATCCAAGTTCAGTTCAATTCGAAAACTACAATGGTGGTCTAGGTGAAGTTAGAGCACAAGTAGAAAGTGGAAACGTTACTTGGGATTTAGTAGACGTTCTTCCAAGTGATGCAATTACAGGTTGTGATGAAGGTTTATTTGAAGATATTACAAGTGAAATTTCATCAATGGGTATAGCTGGACCAGACGGTGAATCAATTGCTGAAGATATGGAAAACAACGGACTTGAGTATCACTCTGGTTGGGATTGTTGTGTTCCACAAATCTTCTGGACTTATGTTGTATTCTATGATCCGGACGCATTTCCAGGTGAGAAACCAGATAGCATGGCTGACTTTTTTGACGTGGAAAAATTTCCAGGCAAAAGAGGTATCCATACTTGGGCAACAGGTGTAATTGAAAAAGCAATGGTTGCAGATGGTGTTAAACCAACTGCGGTTCCAACAGTTTTAGCTAATCAAACTGGCGCAATAGACAGAGCTTTTGAAGTTATGGATAGAATTAAAGACCATGTTGTATTTTGGTCTTCAGGTTCAAAACCTCTAGAATTAGTTAGCAGTGGTGAAGTTGTAATGGCTATTGCTTATAATGGTCGTGTAGGTGCAGCTAACTTAGCTGAAGGTGAAAACTTTGAATATATTTGGGAAGGTCAAGTATTAGATCAAGAATATCTATGTTTAACTGCAGGTGCTCCTAATAGAGACGCTGCTTTAGATTTCATGATGCATGCATCTTCACCTGCGTCTCAAGCAGAGCAAGCTAAATATATTACTTATGGACCTATGAGAGCTTCTGGTATTCCAATCATTGAAAACAATGAGCCTTGGGGACCAGGAGGCGTTAATATTATGCCTCATATGCCTAACACTCCAGAGCGTTTAAAAGTTTCAATCGTAAGTGATCCACAATGGTGGTCTGATTATGGTGCAGAAATTAATGAACGTTATTCAGCATGGATGGGTAACTAAGCTTGATTAAGCTAAAATAATAATTTAATTAAAAGGCGAGTTTTTACTCGCCTTTTTAATTTGGGAGGTTAATATTTCTACTGCAGAATTACTTACTACTGATGGTGTTCCATTAAAGCAAAGTTTAAAAAAAGCTGAAAGAAAAAATAAAATTAGAGCCTTTTTATTAGTTTTTCCTCTACTTCTTTTTATAATTGTTACATTTGTAATGCCAATCGGGGATATGCTTTTAAGAAGTGTAGACGATGGTCAAATTAATACAGTTTTTCCTAGAACATTTGAAGAGTATAAAAAATGGGATAGGGAAAAAGATGAATTACCTCCTGAAATTGTTTACAGAACATTATTTGAAGAATTAGCAACTGGAGAGAAAATTCAAGTTGGCAGAGCTTTAACAAGAATGAATTATTCTAAATCAGGTTGGAAAAGTTTAATAAAAAAAACATCAAGAGAAATAAAAAAAATGACAAAAAAAGGTGAAATCCCTGAGTCATATAAAGATACTTTAATACAAATTAATAAAGATTGGGGTGACCCAACCTTTTGGTATTCAATGGCTCAAATGTTAAATACCAAAACTCCAATATATTATTGGAATGCTATTGATAGAACCTATGATCAAGATCAAAATGTTATAATGCAGGATGAAAAAAGAAGAATATATGTTCAGACATGGCTCAAGACATTAAAGGTCAGTGTCTATGTTACTTTCTTTTGTTTAATTTTAGGTTTTCCAGTTGCACATTTACTTGCTAACCTACCTCTTAGATACAGTAATCTTTTAATGATTTTTGTATTACTTCCTTTCTGGACTTCATTATTAGTTAGAACTACAGCATGGATTGTAATGCTTCAACAAAAGGGTGTAATTAATGGTGTGCTAGTTTGGCTTGGTATTTTAAGTGATGATGGTAGAATTCAGATGGTTTATAATGAAACAGGAACACTTATTGCTATGACACAAATATTATTACCATTTATGATACTCCCTTTATATAGTGTGATGAGAGTAATTCCTAAAAGTCATATGAGAGCAGCTCAAAACTTAGGAGCTAAGCCAGCTACAGCTTTTTTGAGAGTTTATTTACCTCAAACTATACCAGGTATGAGTGCTGGTGGTTTGTTAGTTTTTGTTTTAGCAATTGGATATTTTATCACACCTGAGTTAGTGGGTGGGAAAGATGGTAAGTTGATCGGCAGTTGGATTGCTTATCATCTTAAAACTACTTTAAATTGGGGGTTATGTGCAGCTTTAGGTGCAATCCTCTTGGGAGTTATGTTAATTTTTTATTGGCTTTACAATAAAATTGTTGGCATTGATAATATAAAACTAGGATAAATATGGCATTACCAACTTACGCTACACCAGTTCAAAGAACATATTATTATGCTTATCTATTTTTCTGTGGAGTAGTCTTTTTCTTTTTAGTTGCTCCTTTAATAGCTATCGTTCCAATATCTTTCAGCAAATCACCTTTTATGATTTTTACTGAAGGTATGTTAGCTTGGCCTCCCGAACCTGAAGCATGGTCATTAAGATGGTATAAGAATATGGTAGGTAATTGTAGTGCTGATGTTGTATCTTCTACGGTACCCTGTTCAACAAAATGGATGACAGGAACAGTAAATAGTTTCTTTATTGGAATAACGGCAACAGTTATTGCTACTGCTCTTGGTACTTTAGCTGCTTTAGGTCTTAGTAGACCCCATATGCCTTTCAAAGGAATAATAATGGCTATTCTTATATCACCAATGATTGTTCCTTTAATAATTACAGCAGCAGGGATGTTCTTTTTTTATGCTAGAGTAAATCTTGTTTACACGTTTACAGGTGTAATACTTGCGCATGTAGCTCTTGCAACTCCATTCGTAGTAATAACTGTGACAGCAACTTTAGTTGGTTTCGATATGAATATGGTAAAAGCAGCTCAAAGTTTAGGAGCAAAACCTACAAGAACTTTTTTTAAAGTAATCATGCCTTTAATTTTACCAGGAATAATTTCTGGTGCTTTGTTTGCATTTATTACTTCTTTTGATGAAGTTGTTATAGTTATGTTTATGGCAAGTTTAGATCAGCTCACAATACCAAAACAAATGTGGGCAGGTATTAGACAAGAAATCAGTCCAGTTATATTGTGCATGGCAACATGTTTAGTAGTATTATCAATTTTTTTATTGACTACCGTTGAGTTATTAAGAAGAAGATCAGAAAAACTTCGTGGAATAACTGCAAGATAGAATAATGCAAACAAAACCACAAGTTGCAGTGGTAGGGGCTGGTATAATTGGAATTTGTTCAGCTTTTTTTTTACAAAAATCTGGATTTAAAGTAACATTAATCGATAAAAACGAACCTGGTTCAATGACAAGTTCTGGACATGCTTGTACTTTTGCTGATTATGCATGTGTTCCAATTAATTCAACAAATTTATTTAAAGATATACCATCGATGCTTATGAGAAGTGATGGACCTTTATCAATTGATTTTTTTTATATGATAAAAAATCTTGATTGGGCATTAAAGTTTTTAAGGAATAGCTCAAGAAATAATGTTAATAAAATTTCGGAGTCTTTAGGTAGTATACTTAAATCAGCAAGCATAAGTTATGATGAGATATTTTCAGAAGTAGATGTTTCACAATACATCAAAAATGAGGAAGCAATATATTTATATAAAAATGAATTAGCATATTTAAAAGCAAAAAAAGCTAATGAAATTAGAAAAAAAAATGGTGTAAAAATTAAAATTTTATCACAAAATGATATCCTAAATATGGAACCCAATTTGGCTCCTGTTTTTCACAATGGCCAACTATTTGTAGGTTCTCGCCACACTACTAATCCATCAGCTGTTAGTAAAAAAATATTTGATTCTTTTATTAATAATGGAGGAATGTTTGTAAGAAAAAAAATTGAAAATATTATTCCAAGAGAAACTTCTGTTAGTTTGAATTATAATAATAATCATCATGTATTTGACAAAGTAGTGTTATGTGCTGGCTCGTGGTCAAATATTTTGACAAAAAAGTTTGGTGAAAGCTTCCCTCTAGGCACTGAAAGAGGGTATCATGTTATGTTTGATAACATTGATTTAATTAGTAGACCAATAGGTTGGTCACATAGTGGTTTTTATCTTGTACAATTGCAAGACGGTTTAAGAGCAGCGGGTACTGTTGAAATTGCAGGTTTGGAAAAACCTGCAAACATTAAAAGAACTAAAATGATTGAAGCTCAAGCTAGAAAAATATTACCTCAATTAAAAGAGGTTCAAAGTACCTGGTTAGGTTTTAGACCTACTCTACCAGATTCCATGCCTATAATAGGTGAGTCACAAATAAACAAAAATATAATTTATGGTTTTGGTCATCAACACATTGGATGGACTCTTGGAGCTGTAACAGGGAAAATTATTAATACTTTATGTTGTAATAGAAAACCTAATATTAATATTGAATCTTTTAGTCCTACCAGATTTAATTAGTCCAAACTTATACCAACATTTTTAATTTGAACATAAGCTTTAAGAGCATCAATTCCTTTTTCTCTACTATATCCAGACTGTTTATATCCTCCAAAAGGTGTGGCATGACTTCCTGTGAACCATTTATTAACATATACTTGTCCTGCTTCTAATTTACTTGCAGTCCATGAAGCTTTTTTTAAATCTTTTGTAAAGACACCAGCTCCTAATCCAAAATCTGTGTCATTAGCTATTTCTATAGCTTCATCTTGTGCTTCATATTCTAAAACAGATAAAACAGGTCCAAATATTTCTTCTCGAGCAACTGTCATATCTTGTTTTACATTATTTAATACTGTTGCTTCCATAAAATAACCATCACGCTCAACTCTTTTACCTCCGTGAACAGCTTCAGCTCCTTGTTGAATACCAGATCGTGCATAACCTTCAACTTTCTCAAGTTGTTTTTCTGATATTACTGGAGTTAGTCCTGAATCTTTTTCATAACCCGGACCTATTTTAAGTGATTTACTTAGATCTACTAATTTTTCTATTAACTCATTTTTTACAGATTTATGAACAACTAAACGTGACATTGCCGTACAAATTTGTCCAGCAACTCCAAATATACCATGTCTTGCACTTTCTATTACTTGATCTAGGTCTGCATCTGGATAAACAATACCAGCAGATTTTCCTCCTAGCTCAACAATAGCAGGTATTGCTTTATCAGCACAAGAATGAAGTATTTTTTTTCCTGTAGATACAGAGCCAGTAAAAACTACATGATTGACATCGGGATGTGATACTAAATAAGCACCTGCTTCATTTCCATATCCGCATATAATATTTATTAAACCATTTGGTACCCCAGCATTCTCTATAGCCTTTGCAAAAAATGTAGCTGATAAAGGTGTTAGTTCTGCAGTCTTTACTATTGTTGAGTTACCTGTTGCAAATGAGCATGCAAGAGACCTACCTACCATTGATAAAGGAAAATTCCAGGGCACAATATGTGCTGAGACACCAAAAGGTTCTAAAACTGTATAATCAAAAACTGTAGTTGATACAGGTATGGTTTTTCCTTCAAGTTTATCTGTTAAACCAGCATAATAATCAAACATATCTGCTACATCATTGAATTCCTTAATTGCAGAACCAAGCATTTTGCCATTTTCATAGCAAAGCATCTTACCACCTTCATCAGCTATTTTTCTTGTTTCGTCTGCAATACGGTGCATTAGCTTTGCTCTTTCAAGTAAAGGCATGTCAACTAGGAGTCTTGAATTAAAGGCTGTTTTTGCAGAAGATACTGCAAAGTCTACTTCGCTCTTTTTTGCACAAGAAATTTCTCCTATAATTTTACCTGTAGCTGGATCATCAACTTGAATAATATCTTTGGATTCACTTTCTAACCATTTGCCGTCAATATAATTTTTATAAAGTTTCATAATTCTTTGTTTGAAAATGTTTTGTTAATCTGTATTCTTTATCACAAAAAACATGCCAAATATAATTAAATATTACATAAAATTTATTGATTATGTCAGCTTAAAAACTGGTAGAGCTACTATGTATCTTGTGTTTGTAATGATGTTTATATTAATTTTATCATTTGTTACACGTAATATAATTAATATACCTTTAATATGGATAATTGAAATGGCACAGTTTGTCATGACTGGATATTATCTTTTGGGTGGAGGGTATTCTCTTTTATCTGATGATCATGTTAGAATGGATTTAATTTATAGTAGATTAAATGATAGGACTAAAGCTTTACTAGATACTCTTACAAGTGTTTTTCTAATTACCTACCTTGTAATATTGTTAATAGGAGCATACTCAAGCTTGCAATATACTATTCAAACTAATCAAAGGCTTTTTACTGCATGGGCTCCTTATGTTTGGCCAATAAAATCTGTTATGTTATTTGGTATTTTGCTAATGTTACTGCAATCAATTTCAATTTTTTTCAAAGATTTGGCAAAAACTTTTAATCTGGAGATTAAATGATAGCAGATTATGTAAGTTATGAAATGATAGCTATTACGATGTTTGCAACAATGTTGTTAATGTTGTTAACTGGCCAAAGAGTTTTTGGAGCTATTGGTTTTGTAGCAGCAATGGCAGCATTATTGTTATGGGGAGATGGTGCAGTGCAAATGCCTTACACAGCATCATGGAAATTATTTAAGTGGTACCCAATGCTGACTTTACCTCTATTTATTTATATGGGTTACATGATATCTGAATCAGGTATCGCAGATGACTTATATAAAATGTTCCATGTTTATTTTGGTGGCATAAAAGGAGGCTTAGCAATTGGCACAATGGGAATGATGGTTGCAATCTCTGCAATGAATGGTTTGAGTGTTGCAGGTATGGCTATCGGAGCAACCATTGCTCTGCCAGCAATGTTAAAACTAGGTTACGATAAAAGAATGATCACAGGCGTAGTCCAAGCAGGAAGTTCTCTTGGAATTTTAGTGCCTCCAAGTGTTGTTCTAGTTCTTTATGGGATGATTGCAAGACAACCAGTTAGTAAATTATGGTTAGCAGGCATTCTTCCAGGAATAATGATGGCGACATTATTTATTTTATATATTTATATAAGATGTAAACTTCAACCTGAATTAGGTCCAGCACTTCCAAAAGAAGAAAGACAAATTACAAGAGCTGAAAAATTTAAATTACTGCAAGCAGGATTAATACCTTTTGCAATTTTCTTTTCTATGACTGGTTTATTTTTAATGGGCATAGCAAGTTTAGTAGAGTGTTCAGCAGTAGGTGCTTTCGGCGCAACATTAGCTGCTCTATTAAAAGGAAAACTTACTTGGCCTGTTATTGAAAGCACTCTGAAAAAAACTTTAGGTGTATCTTGTATGTTTATGTGGATTATTCTAGCAGCTTTAAGTTTTGGAGCTGTTTTTGATGGTATTGGCGCTGTCAGAGCAATTGAAACTTTATTTATAGAAAGATGGAACCTTAGTCCTTGGGGTGTTTTAATAATGATGCAATTATCATATATTTTAATGGGTATGTTTTTAGATGATACAGCTATGCTTGTAATTGTAGCGCCTCTATATGTCCCACTGATTATAGCATTAGGTTTTGATCCTATTTGGTATGGTGTTTTATATACAATCACATGTCAAATTGCATATATGACACCTCCATTTGGTTATAATTTATTTTTAATGCGAGCAATGGCTCCAAAAGAAATTAATTTGATGGACATTTATAGATCTATTATTCCTTTTGTGCTTGTAATGTGTCTTGGGTTAGCGATAGTTATGATTTTCCCTGAAATAGCTACTTGGCTCCCAGACTATGTATCCAGAAAATAGTAATAATTAATATAACTAATTTATTTTCTTGATTTATGTCTTTTTACATATCAAGATATTAGAATTATTTATTATTTAAAACTTTAGGAGGTAGTTAAATGAAAAATAAAAAAAATATCACTAAAAGACGTGAGTTTTTAAAAAAAGCGGGTTTAGTATCTGCAGGTGCCATAGGTGCTTCAACATTAGCAGCACCATATGCATACGCAGCAACAAATCCGATTAAGTGGAGACTTCAGACTTATTCTGGCGCTCCTTTAGGTGCACATGTTGTGCTTCCACAAATTGAAGCATTTAACAAAGCAGCTCATGGCGAGATGGAAATCGAACTTTATTACGCTGATCAATTAGTTCCAACCGATGAATTATTCAGAGCGATGCAAGCTGGTACTATTGATGCAGTGCAAAGTGATGATGCAACAATGGGTTCTCCAGTTGATATATCTGTATTTGGCGGATATTTTCCATTTGCAACTCGTTTCAGCTTAGATGTACCTGCAATGTTTAAGTATTATGGATTAGATAATATTTGGGCTGAGGCTTATGGTGAAGTAGATAATGTTACATGGCTTAGTACTAGTGCTTGGGATCCTTGTCATTTATTTACAGTTAATAAACCAGTTAGATCTTTAGCAGATATGAAAGGTTTAAGAGTTTTTGGTGTTCCAACAGCTGGACGTTTTATGGCTAAGTATGGTTTAATTCCAGTTATTGTTCCTTGGGATGATGTTGAAGTAGCAATGCAAACTGGTGAGCTTGATGGAGTATGTTGGTGTGGATTCACAGAAGCATATGAAGTTGGCTGGGCTGATATATGCAACTATGCTCTAACAAATTCAGTTACAGGCGCTTGGTTTGGTTCATATTTTGCTAATTCAAAGAGTTGGGGTAAACTCTCTCCAAAACTTCAAGAATTATTTAAAATGTCAATCGATCAATCACATTACTACAGACAAGTATGGTATTGGGGTGGAGAAGCAGATCTTCGTGTTAACGGTAAGAAGATGGAACTCACAAGCATACCTGCTAATGAGTGGAGCCAAGTTGTTAAAGATGCTTCAGGATTTTGGGATGAAGTTGCAAGTCAAAGTCCAAGAAGTGGTAAAGTTGTTGAAGCATTTAAGTTGTATGCTGCAACAATGGATAAAGCAGGCTATCCATATAGATAAATTGTTCAAACTCTGGCACATAGTGCCAGAGTTTTTTTTAAAAAAAAATTGTTGAATGTAAATTATGGTTTAGAAGTGATTCCGCCATCAACAATTAATTCTGTGCCGGTTATAAATTGACTCTCATCACTTAATAAAAATAAAATTGCATTTGCTACATCTTCAGGCTTACCTATTCTTTGAAGTGGAATTAATTTAGCTAGATTTTTTTTAGCATTTGGATTTTTTTTCCATCTTTTTTGCATAGGTGTTTCAATAGGACCAGGCAATATAATATTAGATCTTATATTAAATGATGCAAATTGTATTGCTATTGACTTAGATAGACGTATCATTGCTGCTTTTGATGCACCGTATGCATCTTGCGGTTTATTATCTCCAGATAAAGCATCAATGGATGAGATGTGAACTTGCGAACCAAATTTATTTTTTTTCATTTTTGGAATAATTAACTTGGCTAGATAAGCCATGCTTTTTAAATTAATGTCAAAAACTTTTTCCCACGTTTGAAAATCAATATTAGTTA
>CACIIL010000029.1 GCA_902586695.1 uncultured Alphaproteobacteria bacterium
AGTAATAAGAATTTTTACAGGTGCGAAAATGCCATCGAATTCAAATACTGTTGTTATGCAAGAAAATACAAAAGTTGTAAGTGGTAAACTTAAGTTATTAAAAATACCAAACTATGGGGAGAACTGTAGACATAAAGGTGAAGATATATCTGAAGATAAATTAGTATTAAAAAAAGGAACAAAGATAGATGTTAAAAACTTAAACTTAATAGCCGCCATTGGTTATAGCAAAGTAAAAGTTTACTCAAATATTAAAGTAGGTTTTTTTACAAGTGGAAATGAACTTGTTAGACCTACTACAAAATTAAAAAAATCAAAGATTAATAATTCAAATTATTTCCTTTTAAACTCTCTCTTAAATAAAAATTATATAACAAAAAAATTTTTGGGAAATCTTTCAGATAATGCAATAAAAGTTGAACGTAAATTATTAAGAAATATTTCAAAATTTAATATGATCATTACGACAGGAGGTGCATCTGTTGGAGATGAAGATCATCTTGTCAAAACTTTAGAAAGAAATGGTAAAATTTTTTTTTGGAGAGCTGCCATAAAGCCAGGAAGACCAATTGCAGTTGGAAAAATTAAAAATACTTACATTGTATGTTTGCCAGGCAATCCAGTTTCAGTACAATTACTTTATGCATTTATTGTCAAACCATTAATTTTAAAACTATTAGGTGCAACTTTGTTAAAAATTAGTGCTGAAAAATTAAAAACAAACTTTTCAATGATAAAAAAAACAAAAAGACTCGAATGGTTAAGGGTAACAAAAAAATTAATTAATAAACAATATGTAATTGTTAAACATCCCAAACAAGGTTCGGGGATGATTTCATCTATCTCTTTTTCGGATGGCATAGTTGAAATACCAGAAGAAGTTAGACTGATAAAGAAAGGAGAAAAATTTGATTATTATGATTTTGATAAATTATTTAAGTAATTTTTTAAATTTATATTTTATTATTATCTTTTCTCCTTCATTATAGCTTTCAAGAAAATCAAAACCTGATTGTGCACAATAATGTTCAAAGTCAGCTTTGGCGAGAGGATCAGTTGCTATAATTTTAATTATGTTGCCATTTTTTAATTCCTTAGCAAGTTTTCTTGCTTTCAATACGGGAATAGGGCATTCTGTACCGCTTGTATCAAGAACTATTTCATCATTTTCAACTGAATCTTTCATTTTAATCTGATACAAAATATATATTAATAATTCAATTTAAATGGATAAATTTATTTCTCAAACTGATAGCTCTTTAAAAAAAAAGAAGAGAAGATTTAAGCCAAAAGGCAGGCAGGTAGAGAATAATTTTTATGAAGAGGTTTCCAAACTTTTTAGTGAAATTAATTTTAAAAGAGATGAGCTAATAGAGTATTTACACTTATTGCAAGATAATTTTGGAGTTTTATATGACAAACATCTTGTTGCTTTATCTACAATTACTAATTTACCACTTTCAGAGATTTATGAAGTAGCAACATTTTATGCACATTTTAATATAGTAAAAAACTCTAAAAGCTATGAACCAATTAAAGTTGTAAGAGTTTGCGAAAGTTTAACTTGTGAATTATTTGGTGCTCACAAATTACTAAAAGATCTAAAATCATCTGAGAATAAAAATATTAAAGTCGTACCTGGCCCATGTATGGGAAGGTGTAATGTCGCCCCAACCGTATGTGTTGGAAAAAATTATGTTGACAATGCATCAGTCACTAAAGTTAAAGAAGTTTTAAAAGACAAAAATTTTGAAGCATTTATTCCAAGTTATATTTCCTTAGATGAATATAAAAAAAATGGAGGATACAAAATTGTAAAACAAATACAAATTGGAGAAATAACCAATAAACAAATTATTGATTTATTAAAAGATAGTGGATTAAAGGGTAAAGGGGGAGCAGGTTTTCCAACAGGAATGAAGTGGGAAATTGTTTCTAAATATGAGGGAAAAAAATATGTAGCAGTGAATGGAGATGAAGGTGAACCCGGAACATTTAAAGATAGAACTTATCTAGAACAAGATCCTCATAGATTTTTAGAAGGTGCTCTTATCGCATCATTATTCATTAAAGCATCAAATGTATATATCTATATGAGAGATGAGTATCCCTCTGTAATCAAAATTCTAAGCGATGAAATTATAAAATTAGAAAATGAAGAAATTATTTCAAAAGGTCACTTTATTTTAAGACGAGGTGCGGGAGCATATATTTGTGGTGAAGAGTCTGCTATGATTGAAAGTATTGAAGGTAAAAGAGGTTTGCCAAGACATAGACCACCATATGTTGCAGAAGTTGGTTTATTTGGAAAACCAACACTTACTAATAATTTGGAAACACTTTTTTGGGTTCGTGATATATTAGAAAAAGGCTCAAAATGGTTTGCAGATAAAGGGCTTAATGGTAACAAAGGCTTCCATAGTTTTTCTGTTTCAGGGCGAGTAAAAAACCCAGGTGTAAAAGTTGCTCCTGCTGGAATTACAATTCAACAATTGATTGATGAATATTGTGATGGAATGCAAGATGGTCATATCTTTAAAGGCTATCTTCCAGGTGGAGCATCTGGAGGTATACTGCCAGCAGAGATGAATAATATACCTCTTGATTATGGATCAAAGGAATTAGCCGATTTGGGTTGTTTTTTAGGTTCAGCTGCCATTATAGTTCTTTCTGATCAGGATAGCATGAAAGATGTTGCTTTAAATTTATTAAAGTTTTTTGAAGAAGAGAGTTGTGGTCAATGCACACCCTGTAGAGTAGGTACGGAAAAAACTGTTAAACTTATGAAAGAAAAAATATGGAATAAAGAAAAACTAAGCGATCTTTCAGAAGTAATGTCACAGGCTTCGATTTGTGGTTTAGGTCAAGCCGCTACAAATCCACTTAATTCAGTACTAAAATATTTTGAAAACGAGATATCATATGATTGATAATAAAGTTAGATTTTTTCTTAATGATATACAAGTTGAAGCAAATCAAGATGAAACAATTTGGCAAGCCGCTAATAGACTGGGTACTGAAATACCTCATTTGTGCTATGCAAATAAACCTGGTTACAGGGCTGATGGAAATTGTAGAGCGTGTATGGTGGAAATTGAGGGAGAACGAGTATTAGCTGCTTCGTGTATTAGAAAACCGACCCCAGATATGAAGGTTAAAACTTCTTCTAATAAAGCGAAAAAATCAAGAAAGTTAGTATTTGAGTTACTTTTAGCAGATCAACCTGAAAGAGAATTAGCTCATGATAATAATTCTGATTTTTGGAATTGGGTTGATAAAGTTGAAGTTAAAGAGAGTAGATTTCCAAAAAAAATTCCGTGCCAAGCTGATAGTTCACATCCAAGTATGGCTGTCAATTTAGACGCATGCATTCAATGCAATCTTTGCGTAAGAGCTTGTAGAGAGGTTCAAGTTAATGATGTTATTGGAATGGCTTATAGGGGAGAAAAATCGAAAATTGTTTTTGATTTTGATGATCCAATGGGTGATAGTTCTTGTGTAGCTTGTGGTGAATGTGTTCAAGCTTGCCCAACAGGCGCTTTAATGCCAGCAACAATTGTAAATAAGGAAGGCTTAGGTCAGAGCAACGTAGATTCTAAAGTTGATAGTGTCTGTCCTTATTGTGGAGTTGGATGTCAAATAGAGTATAATGTTAAAGATAATGATATCAAGTATGTTAATGGGATAGATGGTCCAGCTAATAAAAATAGACTTTGTGTAAAAGGTAGGTTTGGCTTTGATTATGTTAGAAATCCAGAAAGATTAACTAAACCTTTAATAAGAATAAAAGGAAAGCAAAAAGATTTACATCCAAAAATTGATTTTGCTAATATGCATGAATATTTTAGGGAAGCTACATGGGAAGAGGCACTAGATTATGCTGCAAATGGATTTCTTGAAATAAAAAAGAGAAGAAATGGTGAAAGTAATTTAGCTGGATTTGGATCAGCAAAGTGCTCAAATGAAGAAGCTTATCTTTTTCAAAAACTTATTAGAACTGGTTTTAATACCAATAACGTGGATCATTGCACACGTCTCTGTCATGCATCATCCGTCGCTGCATTACTTGAAACCATTGGTTCAGGAGCAGTTACAGCTCCATTTTATGAAGTTGAGCATTCGGAAGTTATAATTGTAATAGGTGCTAATCCAACTGAAAATCATCCTGTCGCTGCTACTTTTTTTAAAAATGCAGCCAAAAAAGGATCTAAACTAATTGTAATGGACCCAAGAGGTCACGCATTAAAAAAGCATGCTACACATATGTTACAATTTAATCCTGGCTCAGATGTTGCTCTTCTTAATTCTATAATGAATGTAATTATTGAAGAAAATTTATTTAACGAGGAATATATAAAAAAACAAACATCAGGTTTTGATGAATTGCAAAAGCATTTAAAAAAATATCCACCTGAACTAATGGAAGAACAAACAGGAATAGATTCCAACATGATACGTGAAGTAGCTAGATTATATGCAAAAACTAAGAAAGGAATAATTTTTTGGGGAATGGGTGTTTCACAACATGTTCATGGAACTGATAATGCTAGATGCCTAATATCTTTAGCCTTGATGACTGGTAATGTTGGTAGAAGAGGTTCTGGACTACATCCACTTAGAGGTCAAAATAATGTACAAGGCGCATCAGATGCTGGACTTATTCCTATGATGTATCCAGACTATCAGTTGGTTGATAAAGAGGAGAAAAAAGTTTTTTTTGAAAAATTTTGGAATACAGCTCTCGATGATAAAAAAGGTTTAACTGTAGTTGAAATTATGGAAGCTATTCATGAAGATAAAATTAAAGGTATGTATATATTAGGTGAAAATCCAGCAATGTCAGATCCAGATCTTAATCATGCACGTGGAGCACTGCAAATGCTAAATCATTTGGTTGTTCAAGATATATTTTTGACAGAAACAGCAACATATGCAGATGTAATATTCCCAGCATCAGCTTGGCCTGAAAAAAATGGAACAGTTACAAATACAAACAGACAAGTACAAATGGGACGAAAAGCTATTGATTCACCAGGATTAGCAAAGGAAGATTGGTGGATTACAAATGAATTAGGAAAAAGAATGGGATTAAATTGGAATTATAAACATCCAAAAGACATATATGAAGAAATGTCTAAAACAATGCCTTCATTAAATAATATTTCTTGGGAAAGAATACAAAAAGAAAGCTCTGTTACTTATCCAAGTAAATCACCAACAGCCCCAGGTGATGAAATAGTATTTGGAGATAGATTTCCAAATGAAACAGGTAAGGGAAAATTTGTTCCTGCAAGTGTTACCTCACCAAATGAAATACCAGATGAAGATTTTGCAATGATACTTACTACAGGAAGGCAATTAGAACATTGGCACACAGGAGCCATGACTAGAAAAGCATCAAACTTGGATGCTATTGAACCAGAGGCAACTGTTTCCATTTCTCCTAATGAGACTTATAAGAAAAATATGAAAGCCGGTGATAGAATTAGAGTATCAACTAGAAGAGGATCTATTAATATTAGAGTAAGAGAAGATAGATCTATTCCTGAAGGAGTTATTTTTTTACCTTTTTGTTATAATGAGGCTGCAGCTAACTTGTTAACTAATTCAGCTCTAGATCCTTATGGCAAGATTCCTGAATTTAAATATTGCGCAGCTAAGATAGAAAAGATAGACTAATTTTTATGAAAAAACTTTTATTAATACTTTTTTTATTAGTTGCACCAATTACCGCTTGTTCAACTTTAAGTGAAATTAATGAAAAAGCAAAAGGTGATGGGGTTCCTTATATTCCTGGTATATAGTTAATAAATCACTTGTCGAATATTTAATTTAATTGTAAATGGCACATTAGTGCCGCGTTAGCTCATTTGGTAGAGCAGTTGATTTGTAATCATCAGGTGGTCAGTTCGATTCCGACACGCGGCACCACTTCAAAGTGTTTTATATTCTAGGAATTAAAAAATTCGTAAAGAGCTATGGAAGCTGCATTTGATACATTTAAACTATCAATTTGAAAATTAAGATTTGGTTGTATTTTTAGCTTTATAATTTCATCACATTCTTTTTTTACTAAATCTCGCATTCCTTTTCCTTCTGAACCAAAAACTAATATTGATTTTTTAGAATAGTTTAAATTATATGATTTTTGGTTTTCTGAAGAGTCAAAGCCATAGGCCCAATAACCATATTTTTTTAATTCTGAAATGCTTCTTTTTAAATTTGTAACCCTAAAGTAATTAACAATTTCTGCAGCTCCTGATGCAGCTTTATATAGAGAAGGGGTTAAGTCAGGAGAATTGTCTTTAGCTACTAATATTCCCTTACAGTTAAACAGGGCACAAGAGCGCATTATCGAGCCTATGTTTTGAGGATCTGTAATTTGATCCAATGCTACAACAACAGACCTGTTATTAAAATTTTCATTTTTTAAAAATTGCTCAAGACTTGGTCTTTCAAAATCTTTTGTTTTTAATACTATTCCTTGAGTTGATTTTTCACTTCCATAAAGTTTTTTAAAATCTTTTTGGTTTAGGACAGTTATTTTCTTAATTTTTGATCTATAATTATTTGATATTTTGTTGTTATTTTCACTAATTAAAAGTTCATGATGCTCTCTTTGATTATTTAATAAAGCTGCTTTTACTGCGTGCAATCCATAAATTATATTAATTTTCCCAGTATTATAAGGTTTTTTAGGTTTGTTTTTTAGCATTTTTATTTATCACAGATTTGTAGATTAAATACAATCTAGATATATACAAATTGTGTTTTTTTGTCTAAAAGGGGCGCGCTTTAAGAACTTTTGTATCTTGAGGTGGAAAGTACGTTGTTTTAGATTGACAATCATACTAATTAATTAGTATGTGCCATTTTCTTCAAAATCGGAGGGGTGGTCGAGTGGTTAAAGGCAGCGGACTGTAAATCCGCCCGCGTGAGCGTACGTAGGTTCGAATCCTACCCCCTCCACCATAAATGGAGAGTAGGAAAAAAGTGACGAGTGAGTGAGTCAGTTATAAAGCGGGTGTAGCTTAGTGGTAAAGCTCCAGCCTTCCAAGCTGGCTACGAGGGTTCGATTCCCTTCACCCGCTCCAAAACGAATATTAATACTGGGGTAAATAAAAATGGCTAAAGCAAAATTTGAAAGAAATAAACCGCATTGTAACATCGGTACAGTTGGACACGTTGATCACGGAAAAACTACTTTAACTGCTGCAATTACTAAAGTGTTAGCAGAATCAGGAGGAGCAGAGTTTACTGACTATGCAAATATAGATAAAGCTCCCGAAGAGAGAGAACGTGGAATTACAATTTCTACAGCTCATGTAGAATATGAAACTGAAGCAAGACATTATGCACACGTTGATTGTCCTGGTCACGCAGATTATGTAAAAAATATGATTACAGGAGCAGCACAAATGGACGGAGGAATTCTTGTTGTTAATGCAGCAGATGGACCTATGCCACAAACAAGAGAGCATATTCTTCTAGCAAGACAGGTAGGAGTACCAGCACTTGTTGTTTATATGAATAAAGTTGATCAAGTTGATGATAAAGAATTAATAGATTTAGTTGAAATGGAAATTAGAGAACTTCTAACTTCTTATGAATTCCCTGGTGATACTATCCCAATCATTAAGGGTTCTGCATTAGCAGCATTAGAAGGAAGGGATGATGAAATTGGAAAAAATTCCATTATGGAATTAATGAAAGCGGTTGATGAGTCTATTCCTCAACCTTCTAGACCAATTGATCAGCCATTTTTAATGCCAGTTGAGGATGTATTTTCTATCTCAGGAAGAGGAACAGTTGTTACTGGTCGTATCGAACAAGGCCAAGTTAAGGTTGGTGAAGAAATTGAAATCTTAGGAATAAGAGAAGCTCAAAAAACTACTTGTACTGGAGTTGAAATGTTTAGAAAGCTTTTAGACTCAGGTGAAGCAGGTGATAACGTTGGTGTATTACTTCGTGGAACAAAAAGAGAAGAAGTTGAAAGAGGTCAAGTTTTAGCTAAACCAGGATCTATCAAGCCACATACAAAATTTAAAGCTGAAGCATATGTTCTTAAAAAAGAAGAAGGTGGAAGACATACACCATTCTTTTCTAACTACAGACCGCAATTTTATTTTAGAACAACAGATGTAACTGGAACAATAAAACTTCCAGAAGGAACTGAAATGGTTATGCCAGGAGACAACATAACTATGGAAGTTACTTTACTATCTCCTATTGCTATGGATAAAGGACTTAAATTTGCAATTAGAGAAGGTGGCAGAACTGTTGGTGCTGGAGTTGTTGCTGAAATTATTGAATAGGTATTTGAGACCTCTCTACTTGTTTTAGCTTCTTTTAAAATTAGGAGTGTAGCTCAACTGGTAGAGCACCGGTCTCCAAAACCGGGGGCTGCGGGTTCAAGTCCTGCCACTCCTGCCAATAATTTTTTATAATTAACTGAAAGTAAAGATGAACATTGAAAAGAAAAAAACATCACCTGCCCAATTTGTTAGACAGGTAAGACAAGAATTACAGAAAGTAACTTGGCCTCAAAGGAGGGATACGTTTATATCATCTGCTATAGTTATATTGCTTATCTTTCTTTTTTCTATTTTTTTTCTTTTAAGTGACCAACTATGGTCATTTTTAATTCAAAAAATTATCCAAATAGGATCAAGTTTTTAAAATGATAAAATGTAGATGGTACGTGCTTCACGCATATTCAGGATATGAAAAAAAAGTAGCTGAAAGTATAGTGGATCAGGCAGATAAATTAGGAATATCAGAACATATAGAAGAAGTGTCTGTACCAACACAAAATATAGTTGAAGTTAAAAGAGGAGTTCGAGTTAATACAGAAAGAAAAATATTTCCTGGATATATCTTAATTAAAATGAATTTAAACGATGACACTTGGCATATTATTAAAAATACTCCTAAATTATCTGGATTTCTTGGCAATAAAGGGAAGCCTGTACCAATCAGTAATGCTGAGGCAAAAAGAATATCAGAACAAGTAATTGATGGTGTTGAAAAATCTAGACCTGCAGTTATGTATGACATAGGTGAACAAGTTAAAGTTATAGATGGACCATTTGCATCTTTTAACGGAGAAATTGAACAAATAGATGAAGAAAAAGCTAGATTAAGAGTGGCAGTTTCTATATTTGGCAGGTTGACTCCTGTGGATTTAGAATATTCACAGGTAGAAAAGGCTTAGATTAAGGAAAGGTAAATATGGCTAAAGAATTATTAGGTTATATAAAACTCCAAATCCCAGCCGGAGGCGCAAATCCTTCTCCGCCAGTAGGTCCTGCACTTGGACAAAGAGGACTAAATATAATGGATTTTTGTAAAGCCTTTAATGAAAAAACAAAAGATGTTGAGAAAGGTGCTCCGATACCAGTTGTAATCACAGCTTATAAAGATAGATCATTCGAATTTGTAACAAAATTACCACCAGTAAGTTATTATTTGAAAAAAGCTGCTAAAATAAAAAAAGGTAATTCAACACCTGGAAGAACTTTGGTTGGTAAAGTAACTTCTGCTGATGTAGAAAAAATTGCAAAAGAAAAAATGCAAGACT
>CACIIL010000030.1 GCA_902586695.1 uncultured Alphaproteobacteria bacterium
AAATCAACCTTGTTACGATGTATATCAAAACTTACCGATGCTACTTCGGGAAAAATATTTATTGATGGTGAAGATTTGTTATCAATGAGTAATAAGCAGTTAATTGAATTACGTAGAAATAAAATGGGTATGGTTTTTCAAAGTTTTGCTTTACTGCCTCATAAAACTGTTATTGAAAATATTGCCTTTCCTCTTCAAATTAAAGGCACTAGCACTTTAGACAGTATGGAAAAAGCTTTAGAGATGGTTGAGTTAGTTGGGTTGAAGGGCAGAGAAAATTACTTTCCAAGAGAACTCTCAGGAGGTCAACAACAAAGAGTTGGTATAGCACGTTCTCTAGCTGTAGAACCTGATATTTGGTTTTTAGATGAACCTTTCTCAGCACTTGATCCATTAATTAGAAAAGAGATGCAAGATGAGTTTTTAAGATTGCAAGGTGTTTTAAACAAAACAATAATGTTTGTAACACATGATTTTGATGAGGCTCTTCGTTTAGCAGATCGTATTGCAATTATGAAAGATGGAATAATAGAACAACTTGATACCCCTGATAATATCGTACTAAACCCAGCAACTGAATATGTAAAAAAATTCACTGAAGATGTCCCTAGGGAAAAAATACTTAAAATTGAATCTATTATGGATGCTTATGATTCAAATTACTCAAGTTCAACTCAAGTATCCAAAGATGCAATAATTGAAACATTAGCTGAATCAATTCTTAATAGTAAGGAGATACTCACTGTTGTTGACAAAAATAATGAAATTGTTGGTTCTTTAAATCCCGCTAAAGTAATAAAAGTTATTTTTGGCAAATAATTAAAATGAATAATGTTAATAAATTTTAAAAATTCAAGATTACAGCAATTTATTTTACTATTTTTTGTTTTTTTACTTTTATATTTTCTAGTACCTGAAGATGAAAACAGTTTTTTATGGAGACTACCACCTCTGTTAAAAGACATTCCTTTATTAATTAATAATTTGCTAGATAATTTAATGTTTAAATGGCTAACTGTCCCTGTTTGGGATCCTGACTGGCAAATGTATGAGGACAAACCAATCTTTAGATTAATAACCAGATCAATTGCAGATTTTCTATTATTTTTAATTATTTTTATAAGAGAAATATTTCTTGGAGGACTTCAAACAATTGGATCAATAACTGGTGATAGCTTAAAAGGATTTAAATGGGTTTACCTTCCTGCAATCCCGTGGACAGCAGTTGTAGTAGGTTTATTTATTTTAGGTTATAGATTGCAAGGATTGGGTTTAGCTTTAATTGCAAGCATTGGTTTTTTCTATGTTTCTATCTTTGGTCAATGGGAGCCCACAATGGAGACTTTATCTTTAGTTTTAGTTACAGCTCCAATTTGTTTTGTTTTAGGCTTATCTTTTGGAATTTTAGGTTATCTAAACAAAAAGGTCGAAACAACTTTACAGCCTATTTTAAACATAGCACAAACCATGCCTCACTTTTCATATCTTGTGCCAATTTTGGTTTTATTTGGTATTGGTGATCATGCTGGTGCAGTAGCAACAATTATTTTTGCTACCCCTCCTATGATTCGTCTTACAATCCTAGGTTTGAAAAAAATTTCTCCAGAAGTAGTTGAATCAGGATTGATGAGCGGTTGTAATAGATTTCAATTGTTATTTAGAGTTCTAATACCAACTGCAAGAAGAGATATTTTAATTGGGGTCAATCAAGTAATAATGCAATGTCTTGCAATGACAACTATAGCAGCATTTATTGGAGCAAAAGGTTTAGGATTTAATTTAAAAGTTGCTTTAAATGGTCTTAAAATAGGTAAAGCTGCTGAAATCGGTATTTGTGTAGTTGTAATTGCAGTGGTTTTAGATAAATTATCTTTAGCTTGGGCAAACAAACAAAAAGATTATTTTGCAAATTTAAACTTTTACAAAAAAAATATTGCTTTTATTTATTTTATTATACTGTCAATAATTCTAGGTGTTATTGCGTATATTAGTGCATTTTATTTTGAAAAAGGGTTTAACTACTTATATTTAATACCATTTGGTGAAGGCTTAACTATTGCTCCAATTTTAGATGCTGGTGTTGATTGGATATGGGAAACATTTTTTTATTATTTAAATATTTTTAATAAATTTTTAATAACTTATGTTCTTTTTGTGATGAGAGATGCTTATCTTGGCATGCCGGTAGTATCAACTTTCGTTTTAGTAATGGGTGCAGGATTTATAATAGGAGGGGTGAGGTCTTGCATAATAGTTGGGGCTTTAATATTATTTATTGCATTATCTGAATACTGGAATAGAGCTTTAATTACTGCTTATATGGCTACATTTGCTGTAGGAGTGTCAGCTATTCTAGGAATTACTGTAGGTTCAATTTGTGCTCGAAATGACATTTCAACTAAATTTATACTTGGTATTTGTGACTTTTTTCAAACATTTCCTTCATTTATTTACTTAATACCTGTTATTCTTCTTTTCGGAATTACTGATACTTCAGTTATGATTGCTGCTATTGCATATGCTTCAGTCCCAGCAACTAGATATACAGTAGAAGGCCTAAGAAGTGTTCCCTCTTCTTTGCATGATGCGGCATCTATGTCAGGAGTTTCAAATTTTCAAAGATGGAAATCAATTGAATTGCCATTGGCCTTTCCTCATATTATGCTAGGTATAAATCAAACTTTGATTTTTGCATTAATGATGATCGTTTTAGGTGCTTTAATAGGGACAGAAGATTTGGGTCAAATCATTATGGGATGTTTATCGAGACCAAATGGAGCGGGTATTGGCTTAACATTAGGAATTTTTGTTTCATTCATCTGCTTGGCTGCTGATAATCTTATTAGAACATGGGCTGATGAAAGAAAAAAATTACTCGGTATCGATTAAGTATATTTTAATTAAGTTATTCTCCTAGAAGACTATCATCTAAAATTTTTGTGTCATACGCAGAATAAGAATGCCAGCCTAGTACTGATTGATCATAATCAATAATACTCCCAGTAGTTAAACCAGATTCATCTGAACAAAAATAAGCTGCAGCTCTTGCCACATCAATAGCCTTTGTTAGTCTTTTAAATGGAACTTTTGACTCGGCTTTATCCAACCAATCATCCCCACCTTTATGGAATTTTTTTTGAATTGCATCTTCACCAGGAGTATCAGTCCATCCTATGTTTAAAGCATTAATTCTAATATTGTGTCCTGCAATAGCATTAGCTGTATTCTTTGTAATATTTGCTAAAGCTGCTTTAGATGCACTATAAGCCGCTAAAAAAGGGTGTCCACTATGTACAGCCATTGATAAAATATTAACTATAGTACCTTTTATATTTTCTCTGATCATAATTTTTATTGAGTCTTGCATTAAAATAAATGGTGCTCTTGTATTTACATTAAAACACCTGTCATAATTTTCCATTGTTGTGCTCAAAATAGTTCCTCGTTCAGTAAATCCTGCAACATTAATTAAGGAATCAACTCTACCAAAAGTTTGATCAGTTATTTGAACAATATTTCTACAATCTTTTTCTTCAAATAAATCTGCTTTTACATAAATACATTTAGAGCCTAATTTTTCAATTTCTTCCTTTATACTTAAACCTTCTTTTTCTTTTCTACCACAAATCGTTATGCCTTTAGCGCCACGATGAGCTAATAATTTTGCTGTCTCTGCTCCACTACCTTGGGTACTACCAGTAACAATAATAATTTTATCTTTAAATTGTGAAGATAAATCAGGAGTATATTTATTCATAAGTTATCTCAATTGTTTTTTTCTGTTTATGCGACTCATAAGCCGCATTAGCAATTATTAGTGCATTACGACCATCTTCAAAAGTCACGCTTGGTTTAATATTATTTTTTATGCATTCAATAAAATGATTGAATTGATCTTTATATGCTTGAGTATACCTTTCAATAAAGAAATGTAAAATAGGTTCTTTTGATGAAGTTATTTTATTAGTGTATGATTCAACAGAAGTTATGGTTTGATTATTTGAAATAATCATACCTTTGCTTCCAAAAGCCTCCACTCTTTGATCATATCCATAAACAGCACGTCTTGAGTTGTTAATATGTATCAGCACTCCTTCTCTAGATTTAAGTATGAACATAGCTGTATCAAAATCATCAGCTTTTTTAGCATTTTCATCAAATAAGTTTTCTCCAAAAGCTGTAACTTGAATTATAGGGTCATCACCTAAAATAAAACGGGATAGGTCAAAATCATGAATAGTTGTATCACGAAAGAATCCACCTGCAGCATTTAAATATTCCAAGCCCGGGGGTTCCGGATCTCGACTAGTAATAATTAACATTTCTAGTTCACCTATCTCTTTTTTTAATCTTGCTTGTTGAACTTTGGCATGACTATTATCAAAACGACGATTAAATCCAATTTGAAGGGGGATATTTATTTCATTAATTTCTTTCATACATTCATTGACTTTATGAATATCAAGATCAATCGGTTTTTCACAAAAAACTGCTTTTCCTGACTTAGCTCCCATTGTTATAAACTGCGTATGAGTTGGTGTAGCTGATGCAATTAATATAGCATCAATTTTATCACTCATAATTGCTTCTTCAGGTGAATTAACTATTTCAGCATTATTTTGTTTTGCAACTTGCAAAGCATTGTCTTTATTTATATCATAAACATATTGTAAGTTTACATCTGGATGTGCTGAAATTATTTCTGCATGCATTTTTCCAATACGTCCTGCACCCATAAGAGAAATATTAATCATAAGTTTTTAGAACAGATTAAAACTATAAAATCAAGAAGTAAAGATTATATTTTAATCCATTTGGAGTTAAGATTTGAAGATTTTTTTGCTGCAAAAATGAATTTAATACCTTTTACTCCATCTTGAATAGATGGGTGTATTAATTTAGATTTTTTATTTTTTTTATAATCAATAATTGAGTCAGCAAACTCTGTATAAATATTTGCAAAAGCTTCAAAAAAACCTTCAGGATGGCCTGCAGCAATTCTTGAAGAACGTATTGAAAATTCTGAAACTGTACTGCTTGCTCTTGTAATAATTTGTGTTGGTTTATTTAATTCTGTAAATTTTAAATTATTAGGATCATCTTGAAACCACTCCAAAGCCCCATTTGTTCCATAAACCCTTATTTTTAATCCATTTTCTCCTCCTGTTGCTGCTGATGATACCCATATTGATCCTCTTGCATTATTATTCATTCTAACTATTAAAAAAGCATTATCATCTACTGTTACTTCCGATGAAATAGAATTAACTTCAGCTGCAACTTCCTTAACTTCTAGATTAGTAACATACCTCATTAAATGATAAGCATGAGTCCCTATCTCTGCTAATATCATTGATGGGCCAGCCATTCTTTTATCTAAACGCCATTTAAGAGTATTTTTTTGATCTTTTCTTTTGACACCAACTGTATACCCTTGAGGATATTCAACATTTATCAAATTAATTTTTCCAATACTACCATTCGCAACTATTTCTTTTGCTTCTCTTAACATGGGGTATGCTGAATAATTATGAGTTAATGCAAATATAACTTTTGATTTTTTAATTAATTTTTCTAGTCTAACAGCATCTTTAATAGTTGCTGTTAGAGGTTTATCACAAATAATATGAACTTTGTTTGCAACAAATTCTCTTATAATTTTATAATGATCACCAGATGGAGTCATAACACCCACAGCTTCAATACCATCACCTCTTTGTGATTCTTTTTTTGCCATTGTAATAAAATTATCATAGCAACGATCTTTGGATAAACCTAAAGACTGACCAAAAGAAATAGACTTTTTAATATCTCTTGAAAATACACCTGCTACAAATTCAAAACGATTATCAAATCTAGAAGCTAGTCTATGAGAATAGCCTATGAAAGAATTGGGTCCTCCACCTACAAAACCTATTCTAATTTTTTTGTTTTTCCCAATTTGATCATTCCTCATTTGATTGAGACGACCAAATGCAATTTTTTCTTTCTTTGTCATTAATTTACTACACCGCCATCAACTATATAGTTTTGAGCAGTACAACCAGAACTTTGTTCTGAAGCGAAAAATAAAACTGGCTTTGCTATATCTTCTGGCATAAGCATTCTTTTAATACATTGGCGTTCTATCTGAATTTTTTCTGCTTCAGGTGTAAGCCATAATTTTTTTTGTCTTTCAGTAATAATCCAACCGGGGACAACGCAGTTTACTCTAATATTATATACTCCTAAATCTCTAGCTAAGGATCTTGTAAGTCCCATAATTGCAGATTTTGCTGTTGTATATCCAGGCATATTTCCTTGGTTTAATATCCATGAAAAACTACCGATATTTACTATAGCGCCACTTCCTAATTTTTTCATATCTTTATAAGCAATCTGTGATGCAAAAAAATAGTGTCTAAGATTTATATGCATCCTCTCATCCCAAAACTCTTCTGTTACATCATCTATATGATGCCTTTCATCATTAGCTGCATTATTAACTAAAATAGAAATCGAACCTAGTTCATCACTAATTTCTTCAATGGATTTTCTTAATAATTTTATATTCTTCAAATCACAATATTTAAATACCGGTTTATATTTATAATGATCCAATTTTTCTGATAATTTATTACCTAGTTCATTTTCTTTATCCAAAAAAGCAACCTTACAATCCTGTTGAAGAAAGTGTTCAACGATTGTTGCTCCAATACCAGAGGCACCTCCAGTTACTATTACTGTTTTATCTTTTAAAGAAGGGTAAGTAGCTATTTCATTCATAATAATTTTCCATCATAAGAATTTTTATATAAATCAAAAAAATCATTCTGTGTTAAAGAAATTGGATTACCTCCTGTTGAAGGATCATTTAAAGCCATTTTACTCATCTCTTCTAGCCTAGAATTGTCATTAATTAATTCTTTTAAAGTATGGGGTATTTTTAGTTCCTTTCTAAGATCTAAAATCCATTTCATAAAACCTTCAAAAGTTGAATTCTCTAAATCTAAATATCTAGCAACTGCATTAATTTTTTCTTCGATAGCCTCTCTATTTCTCACTAAAACATAAGGCATAAATACTGCGTTAGTAAGACCATGATGGGAATTGTAAATAGCTCCAACAGGATGACTTAAGGAATGTATTGCTCCTAATCCTTTTTGAAAAGCTGTAGAGCCCATTGAAGAACCACATAACATATTACTACGAGCTTCAATATCTTTTCCATCTTTGAAAGCACGAACTAAATATTTTTTAACAATAGATATTCCTTCAAGCGCAATACCTTGAGATAAAGGATGAAAAAAATTTGAAGAATAGGCTTCTAAACAATGTGCTAATACATCCATACCAGTAAAAGCAGTTAAGGATGGAGGTAATTCAATTGTTAAATCAGGATCAAGTATAACAATTCCAGGCATCATTTTAGGATGAAAGATAATTTTTTTTTCATGAGTTTTTTCATTAGTAAAAACTCCAGCTCTTCCTGTTTCAGAACCTGTACCTGCTGTTGTTGGTATAGCGATAATTGGATAAATTTTGTCACTATTGGCTCTTGTCCAATAATCTCCTATATCTTCAAAATCCCATATTGGTCTAGATTGACCTGCCATAAAAGCTATCCCCTTACCAACATCCATACCCGAGCCACCACCAACAGCTATAACTCCATCATGATTTCCTTTGTTAAAAAAATCAACTCCATTAGTTACATTTTTACCAGTTGGATTACCTTGAACATCACTATAAACTTTGGTTTCATTACTAAGTGAATTGATTACTTTAGTAATAATGCTAGTTTGCAAAATACCTGGATCTGTAACTATTAAAGGATTTTTAATTCTTAAATTATCACAAGCTATTTGCACTTCTTTTATTCTATTTATACCAAACCATATTGGTGTTGGGTAATTCCAGTTCATGTTTTCCATACAAATCCTTTGCTAAATTGTTCTATAATGATAACTTTTAGCTCTAGTTACATGATCAAAACCAAGTACAGATAAAGTCACTCCTGTACCTGTATTTTTCACACCTGTCCATGCAAGTCCAGGATCTAAATAATCACATCTATTCATAAAAAATGTACCAGTATTTATTCTTGGTCCAAATCGTTCAGCAAACTCCTTATCGGAAGTCCAAATACAAGCTGTCAAACCATAAGGACTATCATTCATTAATTTTGCTGCCTCATCTTCATTTTTAACTTTCATAATACCAACAGTTGGACCAAATGTTTCTTCCATCATAAAATTCATAGAATGATCAACATCAATCAGAACAGATGGACTAACATAGCAATTCATTTCTTCTGAAATTTTAAAATTAGTTTTTTCAATTATATCTTTGGCTCCTGCAGACAATGCCTCTTTAACTTGTGAACGTATAGATTGTGCAGCAGAAATTTTTACAACTGGACCAAGATTAGTTTCAGCTTTTAGAGGATCATCTAAAATATATTTTTCTGTAAAAGATTTTATTCCATCTACAAAATCATTATAGACTTCTCCATCAACATAAATTCTTTCAATTCCACAACATGACTGTCCAGAATTATAAAAAGAGCCATCTGCTAAATTTTCTATAGCATGTTGTAGATTACAATCTTTTCTAACATACGCAGGATCTTTACCGCCTAATTCTAATCCTGCATTAATAAATCTTTCACCAATTGCTTTCTTTACTTGTCTGCCTCCACTAACTGACCCAGTAAAAAGAACATGATCAATTCTATTGTCTGAAATAATTTTAGAAGTTGATTGATGATCTAAATGCAAAAATTGAAAGACACCAGTAGGTAAACCAGATAATTCTGCTGCATTAAATAATTGTTCAGCACAAAGAGGAGTTTGGGAAGAATGTTTTAAAATTACGGTATTACCTGCTAAAAGAGATGGGACAACTGAATTAACAGAAGTATTGTAAGGATAATTCCAAGGAGCAATTATAAAAATAGTTCCGAGTGGATCTTTTGTTATAAAATTATCAAATTCATTATTTTTTTTTGATATTACTCTTCCCAGAGCTTGTTCTGATTTTTCAATCATATAACGAGCCCTCTCTTCAAATCCATTCATTTCACCGCCACATTGACTAATTGGTCTGCCCATTTGTCTGCAAAGCTCTTCCTCTATTTCTTTATTATTTTCTAAAAAACAATCAACAAACTTGGTTAGAATTATTTTTCTTTCTTCAATTGATTTAGTTTTCCAATCATTAAAAACTTTTTTAGAAAAGTTTAAAGTATGTTCTATTTCTTCAGATGTAGCAAATTTTCTCTCTACATATAAAGTATT
>CACIIL010000031.1 GCA_902586695.1 uncultured Alphaproteobacteria bacterium
TAATACATGGTGGCAAGGCGACATTCTATATGGACAAAATAATGCTGTACAACACAAGAGTGATTATGAAGTAGATGGAAAATATATTCTTGGGTATGCAAATAATCCTGAAAAAGAAATACAAAAAGAAAATTTTAATTCACCTAAAAAAATTTATTTATGGCATGCAAATTATCATCCAGATGGAGGGCAGCTTTTTTTTCCTCAAGAAAATAAACCTTTTATTTGTCCATTAGCCTTACCAACAGATGATATAGAACCAGAGCATTTTAAAGCATTTTATTGTGATGGCTCTAAAGGTCTCTATATTCATCCCAATATATGGCATGAAGGAGTATTTCCTGTATCTGAAAACCAATCTTTTCAAGGAAAACAAGGGAAGGTTCACGCTCGAGTAAGTATTGATTTACAAAAAGAGTTTAAAAAATATATTTATTTTAAAACCACTCTATAGTTCAAATTGTTTTTTATAAAATTTAATCTTTAGAATGAAAATTATCCACTTATCAGATACACATATTAATCCAGAAACTTTAAACAAAATTGATACCCAACAAAGATTTAAATTGGCGTTAAATCATATTAGAGATAACCACTCCAATGCCGACATATTAATTATTACTGGTGACTTAACAGCTTTCGGAGATGATGAGTCATACCAAATTTTTAATAAGACTTTAAAAGAAGCAATATTACCTGATCATCTATATCCAAAATTAATTCTTGGAAATCATGATGATAGAGAGAATTTTAAAAAAAATTTTCCAAATATTAAGATAGATCAAAATGGATTTGTTCAATATTCATTAAATTTTGGAGATAAAACATTTATCTTCTTAGATACCAATCTATCAGGAACTCATGCGGGTCACTTGTGTGAGAAAAGACAAACGTGGTTAATAGAAACTTTAAAGAAAGAACAGGAAAATAAAATTTATTTATTTATGCATCATAATCCCCTTGCATTAGGTCAAATAAAAAGTGATGCTCTTGGTCTTGTTCAAAGAAATGAATTTAAAAAAATATTATTACAATTTCAAAATTCTATTCAGCACATTTTTTTTGGTCACCAACATATTACAAGCTCTGGTAAATATTTAGGAATTACGTTTTCTTCCCCTCGAAGTACTTGGCAACCTCTCGTTCCTAACTTTAGTGAGAAGTTCAGACTTGGGAAAGCAGATACAGATCCAAATTATAATGTTATTTTGATAACAGAAGACTCTCTAATTGTGCATACTGAAGATTTTTTAAAAACAAAAGTAAACTGGTTTGAGGGTGAGTAAAGTTATTTTTTTTCTATTACAAATATTTCATTATTAAAATAAAGACCTTTATTTTTTGTAACTATTTTTTGAACAATATTCTCATAATTTTTAAATTTTTCAACTTTCATAACTTTATCGTCATCTATTTGATTAACATATATAGACGCATTCCAAGCAGAAAAAATTAAAGAAGTTGCAATTCCCCCTGTGAGCTCATTAGGTAATGCTCTAAGTTTACATTTAATAATTTTTTTTTCTTTAAAATTTAATTTACTTACAAAATCTTTATCTAAATTTTTTTTCAAATATTGAATTATAGAATTACTTAATGAAGGAAATGGATTTTCTTTAGGCCAAATTTTTTTTATAATTTGATTGGCCGGATCATTCCCATAAGCATGAATAGTTAATAATTTACCTTTAGGTTTTAAAGCGTCAATCATAGGTTTTATGACATATTTTACTTTTTTTTCTGCTGAAATTCTTGATCTATAAGGTTGTGAGGCAATAATAAGATCAAATTTATTTGAACCATTATTTATTCTTGGAATTAATTCATTAACATTAAACTCTTGATCTTCTCTATATACGATCATTACAGATGGTTCTTTATAGGTTGGATTGCCATTTTTTTTGTTAATTTCAATATTCCATTTTTTTTCTAAAAAAGAATTTTGACTTCTTAATTGTTCTGCAAAATCTAGTGAGGTATTTCCTTTTAACTTAACTACATTCCAATTAATTTTCTTTTGTTTTATAGGATTATTAGAACTTAAATTTGCAGCTTCAGAATAATGCAGATTAGATATAACAAAAACAGTATTTTTATGTTCAACAAATCTATCTGGTAATTTTTCTAAACCAAGTCTTACATCTTCTATACTAATTTCTTTTGTAGCAACAAAAAGAGGTATGTTTGGTTTTGCTTCATGACATTGTCTCATTACATTCATTAATAATGATCCATCACCCATTCCTGCATCAAATATTTTTATTCCAGGTTTTGTTGGTTTAATTTTATTTATATAAGGACGTATAGAATCAGCAATCTGATTTTTTTCATTAGTTGTTGTAACAAATAACAAATATTTTTGTCTGTTATCATAAAATCTAAAATTTTTTTTCATCTAAAACAATCCCATCAATTTAGCAGAAGAAATAAAAGCATCTTTATTCCCAATAAAGTTTTTTCCTCTTTCACCTAAAAAAGCATCATCTACAATATTATTCCAATCTTTAACAGGAACTTTTATTTCATTTAAGTTTAATGGAACTTCTAAAGAGCGCATAAATTCACTTAATTTTAAAGATGAATTTTCTAAATTATCATCAAAAATTAATTGTAATCTTTCTTCAGCAATTTTATCTACTCCAATCATACTTCTTGTAACTATAGGAAGGGTAAATGAACAAGCAATACCATGCTGAATACCATACTTAAGAGTAATAGGATAAGACAAGTTATGTGCAATAGCTGTTTTTGTATTTGAAAATGCTAAACCTGCATGAACACACGCTTGTGCAATATTAGCGCGTAATTTAACATTTTTAAGATCTTTAGATAATAATGGTAAATTATCTAAAACCAACTTTGATGCTTGTATTGCATGAGAAGCTGAAACTGGATTGGCATTTACATTCCATATACTTTCCATCGAGTGAGATAACGCATCTAATCCAGTTGAAATTGTCAAACCAAGAGGTTTGTCAATCATAATTGACGGATCAATAATTGCTTTTTCTGCGTAAAGTGTTTTATGTGCCAAAGATAGTTTATTATTTTTTTCTTTATCCCAGATTGTAGCCCAACAAGTGAGTTCGCTAGACGTGCCAGATGTTGTAGGAACAGCAATAATTTTAATAGGATTTTCAACTTTTGGGTTTTTTTTATTTCTTACAAAATCAGTTAAGTATTCCTGTTTATCTCTAAAAGCAGCAATGGCTTTTGCTGTATCTGTTACAGATCCTCCACCAATAGCTAGAATATAATCAACAGTTTTATTAATTGAGGCAAATTTATTTTGAAGTTCTAATATATCTTTATAGTCTGGGTTAGGTTGAACATCCGTCATAATAGACAGTGGTGGATTAGAAGAAGAACTCAACTCATCACTATATTTTTTAAAAATTTCTTCTGGGTGAGTAATAATTATATAGGATTTATTTTTAAGTGCTGAGTGCACTTCTTTAAATTTATTTTCTCCAAATATAATTTCTACCGGATTATAATAACTCCACATTTTGTTAAATTGATTTTGCGGCTTTTGACAAAATTGTCATTTTTTCAATTGCTTGTTCTCTTGTAAAGAATCCTAAACCACAATCTGGGGCAGCAATTAAACGATGTTCATCAATATGTTCTAAAGAATCTTTCATTCGAGCTCTCACTTCCTCTACAGATTCCATTCTACTTTTAGCGATATCTATGAATCCAAAAATAACTTTTGTTTTTTTAAATTTTTCTAAAAGATTTAAATCATTATGTCGGTGTGAATCTTCTAAAGAAACTTCATCAATAGTAGAATCATCAACTAAAGTAGCAATTCTATCATATGCATCTAAGTCTGCTTTTTTATATCCTTCTGAATCAAGACAGTTTGGATAACCACAACAAATGTGACAAACCCTTTGAACATCTTTGGGAATTCCGTGCATCATTCTCTCTAAGTTCTCCATGCCATATGTATTAGCTTCTTCTGGTTTTCTTGCAAAAACCGGTTCATCAATTTGAATATATTTACAACCAGCATCAACTAGTGCTTTTATTTCTTCGTTTAGAGCTAATGCTAAATCAAAACCTAATTTTTTTAGATCATCATAGTAGTTGTTTGCAATTGAGTCGGTTATCGTCATTGGGCCAGGAAGAGTAATCTTTACCGGATTTTTAGTAAATTGTTGAGCGCTTTTCCAGTCTAATGGCATACGTATCTCTTTACTTGAAACTGGACCAATTATTGTTGGAACACTTGCTTCAAACGCTCCTTGCCTTACTGACTTATGAGTTACTTCTTCAAAACTTATATTATTTAAAAAACGACATTGGTGGAAAACATAACTTTCTCTTCTAACTTCCCCATCTGTTGGAACATCAATACCAGCACTAACTTGATCGAGTATAACTTCTTTAATTGCATCTAAAAATAAGTTTTCTACATTATCACCAGCTTTCTCTATTGCTTTTTCGTAAGCACCAGGTGACCAATTTGCCAATAATCCTTTAGCAGCTTTTTTTTCTTCTTCAGATTTAGTCCCTAAAAACCAATCATTAATTGGGGTATTTTTAGGTTTTGGATAAGCGCCTATTGTAGTTGTTATAAGTGGCATTTTTCCTCCATCAGTTTTGTTTTAAATAAAAACAGCGGCTTTTATAAAGCCGCTGTAATAAAAAGTTAATAATAAAATGATCTTAATTTACAGAAGATCGTTTATTTCTTCCATCATCTCTTCTTGAAGATCACCCATATCATCAGCACTACCTGTAGCAATTTCTTCAGTGTAATCATAGATTACTTGAGTTATTGCTAGTCCATTTTCACCAGGATATGCAAACCAATCTGCTAAGAGTGGAAGCTGTTCAACAGCAGTAAGTTTATTTGGATTTGCACTATAGAAATCACCTAATAAATCGTTAGCTGCTTTGTTTGGTGGAACATAACCAGTAGTCTCAGCAACTAATGCTGCGCCAATACCAGAAGTAATAAACTTTAAGAATGTCCAAGCCGCATCAACTCTTGCTGGATCATCTGAAGTAGAAGTTAGCATTGCTGCATTTCCACCTGCTGGCAATCTTGCTGGTGTTCCGTTATTTACACCTGCCATTCCAGGGAATGGAGCTGTCTTAAGTACGAAATCTGCTTTTGCAGCATTTACTGAACCTAAGCTTGAAGTTGACCAGAACATCATACCAATCGTACCTGCATTAAATGCAGCTTGACCATCAGCAATTGAGTAGTTTGGCATATTGCATCCGCTCATTATGTCGTGCATTTGTTGTAATGTTTTTAAACCAGCGTCTCCACCTAGATTTACTTTTCCATCTTCAACAATTTTTACATTTTGAGTATGCATTAATGCCTGGTGGAACCAGTTACCTGTAATATTCCAACCAAAATATAAAGTTCCACTTCCAGCTGCTTCTAATTTTCCGCAAGCATCAATAACTTCATCCCAGTTAGTTGGAATGCTGTCTATACCTGCTGCAGCTAATAAATCCATATTATAATATCCAACAGGAGTTGAAACAGAGAATGGTAAACCATAAACTTCGCCACCGAATGTTGAAAGACTTAACATTGCAGAATGATAACCATCTTTTTCAAAATCAGCTTCTTTTGCAATGAATGGTTCTAGAGATTTTGCAATACCTTTATCTACTAGAGGAGCTTGTCTGTTAAGACCCTGCATTGTTACATCTGGTAGATTGCCAGAAGTTGCTTCTCTTAAAACCGTGGCTGTTGCATCTTCATAGTTTTCATAAGTTGCTCTAAATTTTACTTGAATGTCTGGATGTGCTTTTTCAAACTCTGGCATTATTGCATTATATGTTACATCAAACAAGCCTGAGTAAGGATAAGCTACTTCTATTTCAATAGATTTAGCCGAATTAACTGAACCATAGAAACCAAAGGCTAATACGGCAGCAAATCCTGTAATTAATTTTTTCATTTAATCCTCCCAATTATATTTTAAAAATATTAGTTTTTTTAACATGAAGATAAAAATCAATTACTATTAATTTTCAAAAATTTTTAAAAAAAATGTATTTTTTCCACAGAATGAATAATTCTTATATAAAAACTAAGGTTTTTACCAAGGTAGGGAGAAAGTCTTAACATTAGTAAAGCTTTTCATCGCTTCAATAACGCCTTCTTTATAGCCTAATCCCGAATCTTTAATTCCCCCAAAAGGAGACATTTCAATTCTATATCCAGGAACTTCCCATATATTTACAGTTCCAACATTTAAATTTTGAATATATTTTTTTGCTCTCATAAAATTATTCGTGCATACTCCTGACGATAATCCAAAAGCAGTTGAGTTTGAAATTTTGATTACTGATTCATCATCATTGGGAACACGTATAATTGGAATAACAGGTCCAAATGTTTCCTCAAGAACAAGTTCGCTCTTTGGATCAACATTATCAATTACTATAGGAGGCAATAACGCCCCTTTTCTTCCAGGGTGGTATAAAATTTTCGCACCATCTGCTTCTGCCATAGAAACTCTTTTATCAAATAGTTCAGCTGCTTGTGCATTAACAACGGTACCTAAATCAGTTTCCATGCTCATTGGATCTCCAAACTTAATTTTTTTAGCTCTTTCCAAAGTCATTTCAACAAACTGATCAGCAATTTTTTCTTGAACAAGAATTCTTTTAACTGCAGTACAGCGTTGTCCTGAATTTTTTGTTGCACCAGTTACTGCTAATTCAACAGCTTTCTTTAAATCATCTGAATCTAAATCATTTAAAACAATTAGGGGATCATTTCCGCCAAGTTCAAGAACAGTTCTTTTGTATCCTGCCTGTTCAGCAATTAGTTTTCCAACACCAACACTTCCCGTAAAAGTAATAAGATCAATATTGGGATTTTTTATCATTTCTGAACCGATATCTTGTGGCCATCCTGTAACAACAGAAAACATTTCTGGTGGTAGACCAG
Source organism: uncultured Alphaproteobacteria bacterium (assembly GCA_902586695.1). Classification (GTDB taxonomy): domain Bacteria; phylum Pseudomonadota; class Alphaproteobacteria; order HIMB59; genus CACPNW01. Next base: position 6,932 of record CACIIL010000031.1, read on the forward strand.
CTTCATACAAAACATCAGCAAGAACCATTGCTGTTAATGGAGTTAACTCTGTCTGTTTGCAAACTGTACAATTATTCGTTGCAATAGAAGGAGCAATTTTGTGAGCCACCATATTTAAAGGGTGATTAAATGGTGTTATTGCCGAAATAGCTGTTAATGGTTCTCTTATTGTAAATATCTTTCTAGCTTTACCGTGTGGAGTTAAATCACATGAAAAAATTTCTCCATCATCATAAATACACAATTGTGCTGTTAAAGAAAAAACATCAAATGCTCTGCCGACTTCATACAATGAGTCTTGTTTTGAAATTCCAAGTTCTAAGGTAATAATATCAGAAATCTCTTCTTTTCTTTTTACAAGTACCTCAGCTGCAGTTTGAAGTATTTTTTGTCTTTCATATCGTGTAAGCTTTGATTGATAATTTGCTGCAATTTCAAGGGCCTGTCTTGCATGTTCAGCATTTCCTGCAGGAACCGTACCAATGACTTCACCCGTAAAAGGATACTCAACATCAATTGTTTTTTCAAAAGTTACTTTTTTGCCAGCAATTCGCATAGCTTCATTAATCATTTTCTTTTCCATTACAGAGCTCCATTAATTGCATAGTAGAATGCATCATAATTATATAACTGTTTTTCATTATTGTAATTTTGTATTTTTAGATTTGATATAAAAGGCACTTCTCGCTCATGCAAACCACCATGGGAACGTAAAGGTTCATTTAATCCAGAAAGATTATGTTTATCTTCCGATGATCCAATGGTCATAAATTCTGAGGACATACATATTATATCACCCATTCGATCAGGTGGTAGATTGTATGTATTGCAACCTTCGTCTTTGGTTAACACTACCTCTATATCCTTAATTTCTTTAATTGATTTTATAACGTCATTAACTTTAGTTTTATCTTCAAGATAAATTGTTGCAAATGAACCTAATGATCCATGATGAACAACGTAAGGATCAGTTATTGGTAAAATAACTTTTACTACATTTGGTTCAAATTTTTTATCCAGATAGTCTTGTAAAAAAATTGCATTGGGTGAACCATCGTCTTTTGATTTAGGTTTCATACCATGATCAGCCGTAATAATTATTGATACATCGCCCTTATTTAAAAGACCAATATATTTATCAAACATAGCATAAAACTTATTAGCCACTTCATTTCCTGGTGCATACTTATGTTGAATATAATCTGTTGTAGATAAGTACATTATATTTGGTTTAAATTCCTCAAGTAGTTTTACTCCAGCTGCCATGACAAATTCGGAAAGACCTTGGGAGTATACTTCCGGTACAGGCATTCCTAACCATTCATTAACATTATCAATACCATTATGTTCTTTTGTTGCCTGATCAGATTTTTCCGCTGAAAAACATATTGCTCGATTATCATCAAATCCTAAACCATTTCCCAAAAGAGTTCTAAGTTTATCTTTTGCAGTAACAAGAGCAATCTTTGATCCAGAATTATAAAATTTTTCAAATATTGTTGGTGCACGCATATATTTTGGATCATTCATCATTACTTCTTCTCCTGTTTCAGGAGTATAAAAAAAATTACCACATATTCCATGAACAGAACTAGGTTGCCCTGTTACAATTGATATATTATTTGGATTTGTAAAACTTGGGATAGCA
>CACIIL010000032.1 GCA_902586695.1 uncultured Alphaproteobacteria bacterium
TATTAATGCTGTTGTTATTGGTGTAATTTTTACTTGGTTTTATAATCCAAAATATGGTGCCCTAACCTATGTATTAAGTCTTTTTGGATTAGACCCAATTCCAGTTTTGGCTGATGAAAATTTAGCAACCTACGGTATTATAATAGCATCATTTTTTCCAGGAATTGCTTACACAATGATTTTATACATTACTGGACTTACTGGTGTTAATCGGGAGATGGTTGAGGCTGGCAGAATTGATGGTGCTTCAGGTTTTACGATGTTATGGCATGTGATTTTGCCTCAATTAAAACCAGCAACATTGATAGCAGTGGTTGTTACTATAGTAGGTTCACTTAGAAGTTTTGATTTAATAGCTGTTATGACTGCAGGAGGCCCATGGGGAAGTTCAGAAGTTTTAGCATACAAAATGTACCAAGAGTCGTTATTTAATTATAGAATGGGTTATGGTGCAGCCATAGCAACTATATTATTTTTAATAATGGATATCTATATTGCCTGGTTTTTATATAGATTATTTAAAAATGAAAGGTCTGAGAAATAATGTTTCCTACACCTATTCAAAATTATTCCCTTAAAATTAACATTGGTTATAGACTTTTACTTATCTTTACACTTTTAGTTTGGTTACTTCCATTAATTGCAGTTATGTTAACATCTATTAGAACCTTCGAAGATGTTCTAGCGGGTAATTACTGGACGTTTCCAAAGGAAACTGCGTTGATCTCAAATTATACTGCAGTGTTTGAAGGTGGAAAAATGGGAAGGTTTTTTTTAAACAGTTTGATAATAACTTTGCCAACAGTAATTGGAACATTATTTTTAAGTTCATTAGCAGGTTATTCACTTGCAATGCATAGATTTAAATTAAATCTTTTAGTATTTGCAATGTTTATTGCTGGTAACTTTGTTCCATATCAAATACTTATGATACCGGTTAGAAATATATCTATAGAGATGGGTGTTTATAATACCCATATTGGCTTAATCATTTTTCATATTGCTTTTCAGACTGGTTTTTGTACTTTCTTTTTGAGAAATTTTATTAAAGAACTTCCATTTGAATTAATTGAAGCAGCTAGGGCTGATGGTGCAACTGAATGGACAATCTATAGAAAAATAATTTTACCTTTAATTATACCAGCATTAGCTGCGTTAGGAGTTTTAGAATTTACATTTATTTGGAATGATTATTTTTGGGCTTTAGTTTTAACACAAGGTGATACCGTTAAACCAATAACAGTGGGCCTAGATGTATTAAGGGGGCAATGGACAACAAGTTGGAATTTAGTTTCTGCTGGCTCTGTTGTTGCTGCATTACCGCCAGTAATTATGTTTTTTATTTTGCAAAAACAATTTATTCACGGACTAACTTTTGGAGCAGTAAAAGGTTAGAATCTTTAATAAAATATAGTATTCTGTAAATAAAAATAAATGGCCATTATATCACTTAGACAACTTTTAGATCATGCAGCAGAGAATAACTATGGCGTTCCTGCATTTAATGTCAATAATTTAGAGCAAATAAGAGCAATTATGGAAGGGGCAAACGAAGTTAATAGTCCTGTCATAGTTCAAGCTTCTGCGGGTGCAAGAAAATATGCAGGTCCAAAATTTATAAAAAGTATGATGGAGGCAGCTTTTGAAGAATTTCCTCAAATTCCAATTGTTATGCATCAAGATCATGGCGGATCACCTAAAGATTGCAAAGTCTGTATAGATCTTGGTTTTAGTTCTGTAATGATGGATGGTTCTTTACTTGAAGATCAAAAAACACCTTCTGATTTTACTTACAATATCAAAGTTACTAAGGAAGTTGTTGATATTGCACATAGTTTAGGCGTGTCTGTAGAAGGCGAGTTAGGATGTCTTGGTTCACTCGAGACAGGTATGGGAGAAAAAGAGGATGGAGTAGGAGCAGAGGGTGTTTTATCTCAAGATCAATTATTAACAGATCCTGAAGAAGCAGCAGAATTTGTAAAATCTACCAATGTAGATGCACTAGCAATTGCTATAGGAACAAGTCACGGAGCTTATAAATTTTCTAGACCACCATCAGGAGATATTTTGGCTATAGACAGAATTAAAGAAATTAATAACAAGCTACCTAAGACACATTTAGTAATGCATGGCTCATCTTCTGTCCCACAAGATCTAATAAAAATTATAAATGATAATGGTGGAAAGATTAAAGAAACTTATGGTGTGCCTGTTTCTGAAATACAAGAAGGTATTAAACATGGTGTTAGAAAAATAAATATAGATACTGACTTAAGACTTGCATCAACTGCCGCAATTAGAAAACATTTTACAAATAATCCCTCAGAATTTGATCCTAGAAAATATTTACTAGACTCAAAAGAGTGGATGAAAAAAATTGTAATAGCTCGTTTAACGGAGTTTGGTTGTGCAGAAAATGCTAGTAAGATTAAACCGATTCCTCTTTCAACTATTGCTTCCCAATATCATTCTGGTGAACTTTCACCATCAGTAAAATAAATGAATAAAATTCGCTGGGGAATAATTGGTCTAGGATCCATTGCTCATAATTTTGCTGATGCATTAAATCAAGCTTATTCAGGTGAATTAACAGGTATTGCCAGTAGAACTACAAGTAAGCTTGAAGAATTTGGTAATAAATATCAGATAAAAAAAGATTTTAGGTTTAATGATTATGATGAATTACTTGAGAATGATAATATTGATGCAGTTTATATTGCAACACCCCATACTTTTCATGCTGAACTTAGTATTAAGGGCGCAGGTAAAGGTAAACATATTTTATGTGAAAAACCAGGAGCATTAAATTTCGACCAGGCTTCTAAAGTTATAGAAAAAATAAAAGAGGCAGGTGTGTTTTACAAAGAAGGATTTATGTATAGGTGTCACCCACAAATCCCTGCATTAATAAATATTATTAAAAAAAATATTATTGGAAACATAAAAATTATAACTTCTTCCTTTGGTTTTAATATGCAAAAAATTATTACTGATCATAGGTTATTTGACAAAAAACTTGCTGGCGGAGCTATATTGGATGTTGGTTTGTACCCTGTTTCATTAGCAAGAATGGTGGCTGGAGCTGCGGTAGGGAAAAAATTTATTAATCCTGTTTCAATCTCTGCAAGAGCCAGAATTGGTGAGACAGGTGTGGATGAAATATCATCAGCTAAACTTAAATTTCAAAATGATATAATTGCTGAAGTATCTACAGCTATAATGCAAAATATGGATAATAATGCAATTATTGAAGGTGAAACTGGAAAAATTATAATAGATGATCCATGGATGCCAGGAAGGGATGGAGGACCATATAATACTAAAATCAGAATTATAAAAAATGGTAATGAAGAGATTGAAGAATTTAAAGGACCTGAACATTTATTTTTCTTTGAAGCAGAATTGGCTTCACAAACAATTTCTAAGCAAAGAACAGAAGTTCCATACCCAGGTATGACATGGGATGATACTCTTGGTAATATCAAAGTCTTGGATTTGTGGAGAAAAGAAATTGGTTATCATTTAGATGAGGATGAATAATATGCATTATGATTCAATAGATGGATTAGATAAAAAAATATCAAAATTAATAATAGGTAATGATAATCAAGTTTATTTTGATGAGGCAGCAAAATTATGGGATCATTGGATTGAAGTAGGAGGGAATGCTTTTGATAATGCCTATGTATATGGACAAGGTTCTATGGAAAAACTTTTTGGTGATTGGCATAAAAAAAGAAATAATTTAAAAGAACTAGTTGTTATTGCTAAAGGAGCTCATACACCTTTATGTGACCCAAAAAACTTATCTAATCAATTAACAGAATCTTTGGATCGTCTGCAAACTGAAACTGCAGATATTTATATTATGCATCGTGATAACCGTGAGATACCAGTTGATGAATTTGTTGATGTTTTAAATGAAGAAAAAAATAAAGGTAGGGTAAAAATCTTTGGAGGGTCAAATTGGACACTAGAACGTTTTAAAGATGCTAATGATTGGGCTGAAGAAAATAATAAAACCAAATTAAGTATATTAAATAACAATTTAGCTTTATGTAAAATGATTAACCCTTTATGGGATGGATGTATATCTTCAAATGATAATAAAATTTTAGATTATTTACAAGAAAATCAAACTGCTCATTTATCTTGGTCAAGTCAAGGTAGAGGTTATTTCCTACCAAATGACATTACTCAAAAAATAGAAGATAATATTACTTCAGATGAATCTTCATGGAGAAAACCAGGAGAGCACTCAAGCGGTCCCTTGAGTTGTTTTGATAGTAGTGAAAATAGAGAGAGAAAAAAAAGAGTTTTTGAATTAGCTTTAAAAAAAGGAGTTGAGAGTCAAAATATAGCAGGTGCTTGGCCAATCCATATGAAATTTCCTTCTTTTGCTCTTATAGGTCCAAGAGTTGTTGAGGAGCTGGATTCAAGTTTAAAAAATTTGGAAGTTGAATTAACTGAAGAAGAAGTTAATTGGTTAAATTTAATAAAATAGGAGTAGTCATGAATAAAAATCAGATATCTTTACAAGTTTATGCAGCCAGAAATTTTAAACCCTATGAAAATATATTTAAATTTTTATCTGAAAGTGGAATTGAAAATGTAGAATTATTTGAAGTTGAAGCATTTGATGAAACTAAAGATTTATTAGAAAAATATAACTTAACAGCAAAATCTTCTCATATAGGCTTTGATACACTTAAGGATACAAAAGCGATTATCTCGAGTTTACAAAAATTAAAAGTTAAACATGCTATTGTGCCATGCCCGACTGGAAAACCAGGAGGCAAATTTGAAGCGATCTTTGATAAAAATGAAGAAGAGTGGAATCAATTTGGTAAAGAATTGTCTTCTTATGTAAATGTTTTTGAAGATAACGGGTTGACACTTGGGTATCATAATCATGCTTTTGAATTCAATAAACTTCCAAGTGGCAGAATGCCTATGGAGTGTATTTTAGATCATAATGAAAATTTAAAATATGAAATTGATCTTGGATGGGTAGTGGCGGGTAAAGCTGATCCAATATTTTGGACAAAAAAATATGCTTCAAGAATTATCGCCTGTCATTTAAAAGATTTTTCTTCAGCAGATATGGATTTAATTGATCATAATTCACAATGTGCTGTTGGGGATGGATTTATTGATTGGAGATCTTTACTAGATGAAGTAAAAAAAACTGGTTGTGAAATTTTTGCTTTAGAGCATGATGATCCAAAAGACTATAAAGAATATACTTTAAGATCAATTGAGAATTTGAAAGGTCTATAAAATGCGTGTTGGTATTATAGGGTGTGGAAATATTTCAGAAACTTATTTTAATTGCCAAAATATTTATAATAATTTTAATGTAATAGCGTGCGCAGATATAGATACAGATGCAGCAAAAAGAAGTGCTGAAAAGTTTAATGTAAAGGATCAAAGCGTTGAAGATTTACTCTTAAATTCAGAGATTGATTTAATTATAAATCTTACAATTCCTTCCGCACATAAGGAAGTTATTATAAATTCTTTAAATGCTGGAAAACATTGTTTTAGTGAAAAACCTCTTGCTATGAATTTTGATGAAGGAAAAGAAATATACGAATTATCAAAACAAAAAAAACTTTATGTAGGTTGTGCACCTGATACTTTTCTTGGCGCTGCTGGTCAGAAAGCAAGGCAACTATTGGAAAATAATGAAATTGGAAAAGTTGTTTTAGGAACTTTCAACATAATGTCACATGGTATGGAACATTGGCATCCTAATCCTGATTTTTTTTTTAAACCTGGAGCAGGGCCAGTATTTGATTTAGGGGTTTATTATCTTACACAATTGGTAAATTTAATTGGTCCAGTAAAAACTATTAGCTCAATTAGTGGTACAGCAACGCCTGAGAGAATAATAACAAGTGAACCTAGAAATGGTGAAAAAATTAAAGTTGAAACCCCAACTACCTTAATGGGGACGTTGGAATTTGAAAATAATGCAAAAATACAATTTTTCTGCTCATGGGATGTATGGAAGCACAAGCACTCTACAATAGAATTATATGGTTTAGAGGGATCTATGGTTATTCCTGATCCAAATTTTTTTAGTGGAGATATATTAATATCAAACAAAGAAGACGATTGGCAAATATTAAATAATGATAAAATGTTACTAGGCATACCTAATAAAAAAGACAATGATGGAACAATAATAGCTAATTATAGAGGAATAGGATTGTCAGAAATGATTGATGCTATTAATAATAAAAGACGAGCAAGATGCTCACTTGATTTAGCTATACATGTTTTAGAAATCATGGAAGGGATTTTAAAATCTTCTAGAGAAAAAAAAATGTATAACTTATCAACTAAGCCTACTCAACCTGATTTTTTAAGTGAGGATGAAATTAAAAAATTAAAAATTAATTTATAATTTTTTGATAGCTAGATTGATTTTGTTTACTTAACTTTGCATTTAACTCTGCTAAATCATAATTAACAACTTTTAGCATAGAATTAAATTCTGATCTTTTTGTTACAACTAAAGAAATATCAGCTACCAAAAGATCAATTACAAAAAACCTTTCTTTAGATTTTTTTACTCTCCAGGTCACTTGTATTTTCCCTGTTTCAGAAAATATATCCATATCAATAAGAGTTACTTTATTTTTTTCATCAAATCTTGAGTTTACTAAATCATAATTTTGATTTGAATATCCTTGCATCATAGATGCTATATTTAGGGCTAAATGTCTCTTAAATAGCTTAATATATTCAGTTTTTGTTTCCTTTGATGCGTTATTCCAGCTTTTTCCCGCTACAAACTTAGCTATACCAGTACCTGCAAAATTATTATTAATAGTTTGTTCAATCATTAAAAATCTATTTTCATTAGGAAGATTTTCACTTTGATATGCAATAATAATCTTATCAATTTCTGTTTTTAACCATTTTGAAGCTTCACTTGCTTTGGCAGTAATAGGATAAGCAATTAAGATATAAATAAAAAAGATTTTACAAAACTTCATTATTCAAATTCTATACTGATTAGTGGAAGTGGTGTTAAAACATCATCATCTGTATTCATGATTGCTGCTTTTCTATTCTGATAATATGAACTTCTCACTGCTGCATAGTAATCTACTGAATTATCCCTAAGTGCATTTACTTCGTCTATTATTTTTGATCTTTGATCTACTGCATTAACTGCTGTTCTAACTGGAATAGCCCATGCCTCACCTTGACTTGTTGCATATGCATTAACTGGATCAGTCATCATAGTCATAACCATTCCTGCAGTATCTCTTAAATTAGAGGGACCGAAAAGAGGTAAGACAACATAAAAACCATCTCCAACTCCCCATGTGGCTAAAGTTTGACCAAAATCTTCTTCTTTTTGTTCAAGTCCAATATTATCTGCCACATCAATTAATCCAAAAATACCTATTGTTGAATTAACAAAAAACCTACCAGTAGATTCTACGGCATTTTTACCTTGTCCTTGAAGTAATTGATTTACAGCCACTAAGGGTAACTTTAGATTTTTGATGAAGTTTCCTAGACCGCTTTGAATTGGTGTTGGTAATTTTTTATAACCTTTTGCAACTGGTTCTAAAATCACTCTATCAGCCACATTATTAAAACCAAATACAGCTCTATTTATTCCTTCAATTGGATCGTATATTTCGTCTTCAACAATTGTTGTTTCAAAATCATCAGAGTCAGTTTTAACCTCATCTGCTGCTGCACCCAAAAGATTTGGACTTAATGATATAATTATAAGTGATAAAAGTATTTGTAATAATTTATTCATTTAAAAGACTGTTTTTATGCTCTATTTTATATAACTATATAGTTTAATTTTTAATATTATATAACTTTTTATAGCATAAATATGTCAGAAAATTCCAATAATTATCTACATTCTCTTAACGAATCGCAAAGAGAAGCTGTTGAAAATACCTCTGGCTCAACTTTAGTATTAGCGGGTGCAGGTAGTGGGAAGACAAGAGTATTAACATTCAAGTTACTTCACTTATTAATAAAAAAAATACTTAAACCTAGTCAAATTTTAGCTGTAACTTTTACTAATAAAGCTGCTGCTGAAATGAAAACAAGAGTTTCTAAAATGTTAAATTTTCCAATAGATAGAATGTGGCTAGGAACTTTTCACTCTATGTCTTTAAAAATTTTAAGAAATCATTCTGAAAAAGTTGGTTTAAAGAAAAATTTTGTAATAATTGATAATGATGATCAATTAAAATTAATTAAAAAAATTTGTGATCAAGAAAAAATTGATACCAAAGAAATATCGCCTAAATTTTTTTCTAATTCAATTGAAAGTTTAAAAAATAAAGGAATTTTTTATAATGAATTAAAGAAAAATAAGTATAGGAGTCA
>CACIIL010000033.1 GCA_902586695.1 uncultured Alphaproteobacteria bacterium
AGTTATTTTTTTACATTAGTTGCTAAAAGTAAAGGAACTATCATAACCAAAGTCATCAAAATAGATGGATTGAATAACCAATATAATAAACCTATAGAAAAAATCAAAAGCCAAAACTCATTTTTCTTAAAAATATCCATATAAGCTTATTAACAACAAAAAATTAATTTACCATTAATAAATATTAGAGATTATACATTTTTCATCATTATTTTTTGGATTATTGACATGTTTAGAAACCTCATTAAAGTTTAAGTCAACTTCATCAAGGTTATCAAAAATCAAATTATTTTCTTTATCATCTAAATAATCTTGTGCATTATTTGCATTTAACACAACTGGCATTCTATGATGAATTTCATTAATTTTCTTATTTGCTGATTTAGTAATTATAGAAAAAACTCTTCTTTTATCATCATTGTGTTTTTCTTTTCTCCATATACCAGCAAAATAAATTAATTCACCATCACCTAATTGAATAAAGTATGGTTTTTTATCTCCTTCTTTTTGAGACCATTCAAAGTAACCATTCGCTGGAATAATACATTTCCTTTTTAAAAATGATTCCTTGAAAAGCAGTTTAGTATTAATCGTTTCAATTCTACTATTAATTACAATTTCTTTATTTTGAGTTTTGCTATTTATAAAATTATATCCCCAATTTGATAATAAGATATAATTTTCATGTTTATAACTCAATATAATATTAACATTTTGACCAGGAGAGATATTGAAAGATTGAGTATTTTTAAAATCAGAATTTGTAATATTAAATATATTTTTTAACTTATTAAAATATTTATAACTTGCAAATCTACCGCACATTAAGATGAAGTAGAAAGGGGCATTGGAGTTGATACAGCGATAGTCATCCAACAATCTTTAAAAACTCCCTCCTCCTTTACTTTTTCTAGTGTCCATTTGAATCCAAACATTTTTCCATCATTAGAAGTTAATTCTATAAAAAAATATGCAATGTGTTTATCAATTTTGACTTCAAGGATATCATGCTTTTTATGATCTAACATTACGGCATAGGATGGTGCATACATCATTTGCGTGAATCTTTGAATTGGACCAGTAAATACTCTATTAGAAGGATGAGCAAATTCCCAAGTTTGCTCTATACCAGCATTTAAATATGGATCGTTATTATTCATTAATGAAGATAGTTGAATTTTAACAACATCTTCAGGATTAATTTCTGGTGTTGGTTTTTTTATTTCAGCAAGAAGAGATGTGGAAGATAAAATAATAAATGTTATAGTTGTAATTAATCGCATAATTGTAAAATAGTGTAATTTAATTTTTTGACAATATGAATATATCTGATTTTATTCAAGGTTTTATAATAGGCTCATCTTTAATTATTGCAATAGGACCTCAAAATTTATATGTAATCAATCAAGGACTAAAGAATAATTTTATACTTATTGTTGTCCTAATTTGTAGTTTATCAGATAGTCTACTTATTGTATGTGGGATCTATCTTTCAAATAATATTCTAAGCTTAAATACTTCAATAATAACAATTATGAAGTTAATTGGAGGAATTTGGTTAATTTTATATGGTATAAGTAAAATCAAAAACTCAAGGCATCATATAATTAATAATAAAGAATTTACTGAAACAAATTTCATAAAAGTTGTGGCTACAACTCTGGCCATAACTTATGCCAACCCTCATGTATATTTAGATACAGTAATATTACTTGGATCTATTTCTATTAATTTTGATAACAAATTTTACTTTGGTTTAGGTGCTATATTTGCAAGTTTTGTATTTTTCTTTAGTCTTGGTTATTTTTCCAATTTTTTATCTCAGTATATCAAATCTCAAAAAGTATGGTTTTATATTGATAACATAATGGGATGTCTGATGCTTTTTTATGGTTTATTTTTTGTTTTCATTAATTAAAAAATTATCAATTTCACTGCAAACAAAATCAACATTGTCTTTATTAAAAACTAACGGAGGTTTTATTTTAATTACATTATTGAATGGGCCATCAGTACTTAAAAGAATACCTTTTAATCTTAATTCATTAATTAATGTGGTTGCTAATTTTGAATTAGGTAACATGAAATTTCCATTATTAATTAAATCAATACCAATAAACAAACCTTTGCCACTAATTTTACTAATATAATTTGGAAATTTTTTTTGGATATTATTGAGTTTTTTTAAAAAATAATCACCTACAACTTTTGCATTTATTTGCAAATTATCTTTTTCAATTACATCTAAGACAGCATTACCTACTGCACAAGAAACAGGATTGCCTCCAAATGAATTAAAATATTCCATTCCATTATTAAAAGTATCAGCAATTTTATCAGTCGTAACAACAGCAGCAATAGGGTGTCCATTACCCATTGGTTTACCAAGAGTAACTATGTCAGGAATAATTTCATGCTCTTCAAATGCCCAAAAATTATTACCTACTCTTCCAAAGCCAGTTTGAACTTCATCGGCAATACACAAAGCATTTTTTTGTCTTACAAATTTAACAATATTTTTTAAATACATTTTAGGTAATTCTATTTGTCCTCCACAACCAAGAATACTCTCAAAGAAAAAACTAGATAATGGATTATCATGATTAAAGCTTTTATTAATTAATTCTTTGGCTTCTTCAATATACTTATTTACCCATTTATTATTTTTCTTTGTCCACCTTCCTCTTATTTCATCAGGCATTCTTAATGTATGAACATAATTTTTTTGACCCTCACCACCTTTGCTATTAAATTTATATGGGCTTAGGTCTATTAATGAATTAGTATGTCCGTGATAAGCATTATCCATTACTAACACATTATTTGCTTTGGTATATGTTTTGGCAATTCTTAAAGCTAAATCATTTGCTTCAGAGCCTGTACAAACAAAAAATATTTTATTAAGTTTTTTTGGGAATGTCTCTAACAGTCTATCACTATATTGATTAATTATATTGTATAAATATCTAGTATTAGTATTCATTTTAAGATTTTGTTTTACTAGAGCATTGTGCACAATTTTATTTGAATGACCGACGTGAGAAATGTTATTTACACAATCAAGATATTTTCTCCCATGCTCATCATAAAAAAATTGATCTTTTGCCTCCAGCATGTGCAGAGGTTCTTGATATGAAATAGATAAATTGCGACCAATATTTTTTTTTCTTTTTAATAAAATCTTTTCTTTTTTAACTTTATTAGTAAAAAAAGACTCAGGAATTTGTAAAATAATATTTGGATCAGGTGAAATTTGTTCCCAAATTTTTAATAAATATTCTTCGCCAACTCCAGGAAAATTATTAACTTCATTAAGGAGTGATGTCATAATTTGAAAATGCAAATGAGGAGACCAGTTACCATTAATTTTATAATCTCCAATTTCCCCAACCCATTCACCTTTCTTAATAATTTGACCGACCTTAAGTTTCTTCAAACATTTTTTATTCAAATGACCATACAAAGTAAAAAATTTATAATTATTAATTTTGTGTTCTAAAATAACTGTAGGTCCATAATCATATTTGAAATTATTATTGTGCAAAATTACTACTTTTCCATTCAACGGAGATTTTATTGGTGTATTTTCTTCAACAAAAATATCAATACCTAAATGAACGTCCCTTCTTTCTAATGGGTTAAGCGAAGAAATATAATGATTACTTTTATAAACTTTTCTTTTCTCTTTATATAAACCAATACCAATGTCTTTTTTTAAAAATTTTCCAACTAAGTTATCAAGTTTTTTATTTGAAGGATTTGTTTTTAGTAAAAAACTACTTTTATCAAAATTGATTATTTTTTTATTTACATTATTTAAATCAAACTCAAATAAATTACCAAATTGCTGACTTTTAAATATTAGTAATTTTTTACTAAATTCAGAAATTGGTTCTAAATTACAAATTTCTCTAATGACAGCAATAAAAAAATACGGATCAATTTTATCAAGCTTATAAATTAAATCCCATGCATTATTTTCACTGATGCTAAGATATTTATTTTCAGGATATTTTTTACGTTGTTTAGCTGCCATTACTAAAGTAATTACCAAACGTGACTTTATTAAAGCTAATAGAGAATAAATATCTTGATCATTAAGCTTGTAAAACTCATTATAAGTGCCAACAATATTTTGGAGACTTCTATAAAAATTTTTAGCACCCATTAATGCGTATGAAAGAGATATTGCTAAATCATTTATGACAGGTGCATAAATTGAGTCACCAAAATCAATAAAGCCAATTATTTTTTCTTTTTTAACAATAATATTATAATCATTTGGATCGCCATGTGTAACAGCATGTTTTAAATTTTTTATATTTTTTAAAACAAACTTCTCATGTTCATCTATAGTATTTTTAATAATATTTTTATTTGTACCTTTAAATAAATTTATAAATTTTTTAGTCCATCTAATGTCAGCAGGGTTCCATTCAAATTTTCTAATGGCTTGGTTTTTAATAAAGCTCTGTAATTGGTTAGATTGAAAGGCCAGTAATTTACCTAAAGACTTTTCAGTATGTTCAGTATTTTTTGATTTTGCATACATATTTCCATCTATGTAAGTAAGAATTCTTACAGCACATTTTCTTTGATAACTATCTTTGTAAAATAAAATTTTTTTATGTAAAATTTCTGGATATATTTTTTTTAATTCTTTATTAAGTCTTAAATGTTTTATCAATAAATCTTGATACTCAAGCTGAGCTATAGATTCTTTTGGATTTGAAATTTTGACAACGTATTGTTTTGTAAATTCTCCTTTAACTAATAAATTTATATCTCTTTCACTGTTAAGTCGTGATAATTTAATGTTCCTTGACTTAAAAAAAGAATAATTTGTTTTTAACCAATGGGAAAAAGAAGAAACATTAATTATAGGTGGCCGTTCATCAAAAACTGACATATTACTTATATATATTTATATGAAGAAAATTAAAAATAATTTTATATTCTTTGGTGCTGTTCATCAAGATTATGTATTTGAATTAAAAAATGATCTGATCAAATATAGAACAAACCCAGTAAAACATAAAGAAAGTTATGGTGGGGTAGCACATAATGTTGCAAGAACGATATCTTATCATGAAAATGTAAGTTTTTTTTCATTAATGACTGATGAAGAAACTATAAATTACTTAAAAAAATATAAAATAAATTTTCTTCCACTTAATAAAAAAATTGAAAAAAGATATTATGGAGTGCTTATTAATAAATATAAAAAATTTGAATTAGGAATAGCAAATACTGATGCTTATGAAAAATATAGTAAAATAACTAATCTTAAATTTCTGAACAAATATATTGTATTAGATTTGAATTTTTCGGAAAAGTTTATTAAATCAGTTGTTAACCAAAATTTTAAGAAAAATCATATTACAATTTGTGGTACTTCCATTTTTAAAATTAACAAGGTAAAAAAAATTCTAAAAAAAATTAATTGTCTTATATTAAATAAAGAAGAACTATATTCACTTAGCAAAATAAGAAACATAAAGAAATCAATTAAGAAAATTATCAATCTAAATCCTTATATTAATATAATTGTATCAAATGCTGATAAAAAAACATATGGGTATGAGGTGGACAATTTTATCTCATGCAAGCCACCTAAAATAAATCCTATTAATGAAAATGGTGCAGGAGATATAATGACAGGTACTTATATTTATTATAAATCAAAAAAACATAAAATGAATAGCGCCCTATCACTAGCAGTTGCAGCAGGCACATTATATGCTAAAAACAAAATCATAAAAATTAATCTCAAATATAAATCTATCAAAAAAATAAGTAACAACATTATATTCAAATCTGAAAAATAAGATGCTTTCGAAAAAAATTAAGATAAATCCAAAAATACAAGAAGCTTTAGAAAATAATAAACCTATAGTAGCTTTAGAAAGTACTTTAATTAGTCATGGGTTACCCTATCCAGAGAATATAAAAGTTGCTAAAGAGTCAATTAAAGCTGTTGAAGAAAGTGGTAGTGCAGCTGCAACAATTGGTATTATAAATGGGGACATCATAATTGGATTAAATGAAAATGAGATTGAGGTTTTAGCATCATCTAAAAATGTTGAAAAAGTATCTTTACACAATATTGCTCTATCTCTTTTTTACAAACATAACGCTGCAACAACTGTTGCAACAACAATAAATATTGCTTCTAAAATTGGGATAAAATTTTTTGCAACTGGAGGAATTGGTGGTGTTCATTTAGGATCAGAAGATAATAGTGATATATCTGCAGATTTAACTGAACTTAGTCGAAATAGAATGTTTGTTGTATCTAGTGGCGCTAAATCAATTCTTGATTTAGAAAAAACATATGAAAGACTTGAAACATACGGGATACCAAGAGTTTCATATAATTCAGATTACATGCCCGGTTTTTGGTATGATGAAACACCATACACTGTTGATAAGAATTTTAAAAATATCGATGAATTAGCTAATTATTTAAAACTGGTTGAAGAAATTAATCATAATTCATCAGTTTTAATTTTTAATAAAGTTCCAAAAAAATATTCTATTGAAAAAAATTTAATTAAAAATTGGATTATTGCATCAATTGAAAAAGCTAAAAAAAATTTAGTAAGAGGTAAAGATTTAACACCTTTTTTAATTTCAGAGATAAACACCCTTTCTAAAAATAAAACTCTTGAAGCTAATAAAGCCTTAATTATAAACAATGCATTATTAACAGGAAAAATTTCTAAAAAATTTAATTGTTAAGGTAAAGTAGAAAGTTTATTTTTAAGTAGCTGAAAAAACTTTTTATCATCAGCTTTATCCATTACGAAACAATTTGGTTTTCTATTTGTGACACCTAACCAATCAACAACTGTTTCCCCTCTTGTTAATTCAGAGTTTTCTTCAACTTTTACGTTAACTAATTTTCCTGAAAATATACTAGGGTCCAATAAATAAGCTATGACACATGGATCGTGAAGCGGGGTATCTTCTGTTTCATATAATTCTTTGTGAAAAATTGTATAAAATTCCATTAATTCATTAAAAAATTTAGAGCTCTTATTATTATTATCTTCCATGAAGTTCATTACTTTTTGATTAACATTAACTTGATGAGTTACATCTAAACCCATCATTGTTAAATGAATACCTGAATCTAAAACTATATTTGCAGCATGTGGGTCAACAAAAATATTAAATTCTGCAGATGGAGTTGTATTTCCTAAGCACATTGCCGCCCCACCCATAAAAACTATTTCTTTTATGTTTTCTTTTATTGATGGATCTTTTTGAAGACTTAACGCAATATTAGTCAACGGTCCAGTTGGACATAAATAAATTTGTTCATTAGAGGATTTACAAGTCTGCACAATAAAATCTACAGCATCTTGATCTTGAACTTTATAATCAGAAAGAACTTCAATGGGATCTCCCTTTTTATCTAAACCAGATTTTCCATGTACGTATTCAGCTGTAAACAAATCATAATAAATTGGTTTTTTTGCTCCAGAATATACCTTTAAGTCAGTTCTTTCAATTAAGGTACAAACTTTAAGAGCATTATTGACAGTATTGTCCAAACCCACATTGCCACCAACGCAAGTTATGCCAAGTAATTCAATTTCTTCTGAGGCTGCTGCAAGCATTATAGCTACTGCATCATCATGGCCTGGATCACAGTCCAGTATAATTTGTTTAGTCATATAGAAATCCATTTAGTTTTAGATTTGGTCTTTGAAGCCAATTATAATCAAGGTATTCTGAATTTCCGTCAATAGCATGAATAGTATAGGCATGTCTTGAATTAGGACTTCTGTTTTCACAAGAATAATGAGGGAGTCTTCCAT
>CACIIL010000034.1 GCA_902586695.1 uncultured Alphaproteobacteria bacterium
ATAAACATGCTTGGCAGTTTTCAAAAAAAGGTTTTTTTAATTTTAAAAAGCATATTCCTAAACTGATAACTAGATTATAAAATGACTGAAATATTAAAAATATCTGAACTAACAAAAATATATAAAAATAAATTTCAAGCATTAAATAATTTATCTTTAAACATTAATGAAGGTGAAATATTTGCTTTATTGGGTCCAAATGGAGCAGGTAAATCTACATTAATTAATATAGTTTGCGGTATTCTAAATTTTGATAGTGGGAATATAAGTGTTAATAATTTTGACATTAAAAAGCAATATCGAAAAGCAAGATCACTAATTGGGATTGTTCCTCAAGAATTAAATTTAGAAGCTTTTGAAACTATATGGGACAACGTTAATTATTCAAGAGGTCTATACGGAAAACCAACTGATCATTTATATATTGAAAGTTTATTAAAACAACTCTCATTGTGGGACAAAAAAAATGATAAATTGAGAGAATTATCAGGTGGAATGAAGAGAAGAGTTTTGATAGCAAAAGCACTTTCACATGAACCTAAAATACTTTTCTTAGATGAGCCAACTGCATCTGTAGATGTTGAAATAAGAAAAGAAATGTGGGAAGTTGTAAAAAGATTAAAAAATAAAGGGGTAACAATTATCCTCACAACTCACTACATAGAAGAAGCAGAAGAAATTGCTGATAGAATTGGAATTATAAATAATGGAAAAATTATACTCGTTGAAGAAAAAAATAGTTTACTTAAAAAAATGGGTCAAAAAATATTAAAAATTGAATTAGCTGAACCAATAAACAAAATACCAGATGTTCTTAGTGGTTTTAATTTAGAAATAAATAAAGAAATGAATATTTTAACTTATATTTATGACACCAAAAAAAGTAATACTGGTATAACTACTTTGTTATCAGAAATAAAAAATTTAGGTATGCAACTAAAAGATATTAGCACTAAACAAAGTTCATTGGAATCAATATTTTTAAATTTAGTAAAGGAGTCAAAAAATGAATTGGTACGGTCTTAGAGCAATATATCTTCACGAAATGGAAAGGATGAGACGTACACTTTTTCAAAGTTTAGTATCTCCTTTTATATCAACTTCTTTATATTTTGTTGTATTTGGATCTGCTATTGGCTCAAGAATTACAGAAATAGAAGGTGTTAGCTATGGATCTTTTATTGTTCCTGGAATGATTATGTTAACTATATTAACTCAATCAATTTCGAATGCTTCATTTGGAATCTTTTTTCCAAAATTCACTAATACAGTTTATGAAATACTTGCAGCACCTCTTTCAAGTATTGAGATTATTTTGGGTTTTGTAGGTGCGGCAGCAACTAAATCACTTATAATTGGTATTGTTATTATCTGTACAGCTGGTTTATTTGTTGATCTTCATATTGAACATCCTTTTGTAATGATATTTTTTTTAGTATTAACTTGTGTAACATTTGCATTATTTGGATTTTTAATAGGTATTTGGGCTGATAATTTTGAAAAACTTCAACTTATTCCAATTCTTATTATTACACCTTTAGTTTTTCTTGGTGGAAGTTTTTATAGTATTAATATGCTACCTGAATTTTGGCAAAAGATATCTTTACTCAACCCTGTTTTATATTTGGTAAGTGGTTTTAGGTGGAGTTTTTATGAAATAGCAGATGTAAGTATAATAACAAGTTTAGTAACTATTTTAATATTTTTAATTTCATGTGTTTTAGTAATAAGTTATACTTTTGCAAAAGGATATAAAATTAAAAATTAATTCATAGAAAGTGTTAAAAAAATCCATAATTGATAATTACAAAAACAATGGTGTTGTTGTTTTAAGAAATGTGATTAACAAAAGATGGATAAATGTACTTAAACGAGGTTTGAAAATAAATTTTCAAAATCCTAGTAAATACAAATGTATTTACGAAAAAAGTTATAAAAAAGAATTATTTTATGATGATTATTGTAACTGGAATAGAATAGTAGAGTATAAAAATTTTATTTTTAATTCTAATATTTCAAATATAGCAAAAATATTAATGCAATCTAATAAGGTTAATTTATTTCATGAACATGTTTTAGTAAAAGAAATTGGTTCTAAAAAAAGAACGCCTTGGCACCAAGATCAATCATATTATTGTGTAAATGGAAAAGATAATTGTAGTTTTTGGATTCCACTTGATAAAGTTAATAAAAACTCTGCACCTGAATTTATTATTGGATCTAATAAATGGAATAATAAATTTCTTCCAACAAAATTTTTTGGACATAATTATGAACACAAGGATGGTGAATTTGAAAATATTCCTGATATTGAAAAAAATAGAAAAAAATATCTCATTAAAAGTTGGAAAATGAATATTGGAGATGTTGTGGTATTTAATTTTGCTACAGTTCATGGAGCACCTGAGAACAAGTCAAAAAATAGACGAAGAGCTTTTTCTGTAAGATTTACAGGGGATGATGCAACATATATTAAAAGGAAAGGAGAAATGTCTCCGCCATTTCCAAATGTAAAATTAAAAAATGGTCAGCCTTTAGACTGTAAAACTTTTCCTTTATTAATTTCTTCTTAAATAATAAATATAAGGAAGTGCTGTAGCATACATAATTAAACTATAAGTTGCTGCAGGTATTAAATATGCTCCACCATCAAAAAAAACATTAGCAACAACAATTGCCAATGTTCCATTTTGTAAGCCACATTCAAGGGTTATTGCTCTTTGTTGTGAAACATTTTCTATTAAAGTTTTACTTATAAAAAATGCAATAAACATCATTAGAACATTTAATAAAAGTGTTACAAGACCTGATTGTGCAAAGTATGAAATTACATTTTCTCTTTCAGCTAAAATAGCACCTAATAAAACTAAAAAAAATAATACTGTAGAAATTTTTTTTGCAACATTCTCAAATGAATTTAAAATTTTACTTAGTAACATTCCAATTATTACTGGTATTGTAACAATTAAAAACATTTGGAATGCTATATCTAAAAGTGAAATACCCTCATTAGAAAGATTTGTTCCAAGAATAGATAAAGAAATTCCTAAAATTAATGGAATTGTAATAACACTTAGAATACTAATTATTGCTGTCAAAGAAATCGATAAAGCAACATCTCCTTTTGCAAATGAAGTAAGAATATTTGAAGTTGCTCCACCAGGTGCTGCAGCAAGAATCATAACTCCTATAGCTATTTCTGGAGATAAAGGCCAAATATAAACTAAAATTAAAGCAACTATCGGTAAAACAATAAGTTGTGAAAAAAAACCAATAAAAAATTCTTTTGGTTTTAAAAAAACTCTTGTGAAATCATTTATTGAGAGACCAAGCCCTAATGAAAACATTATAAATGCAAGTGCAATAGGTAAAACAACATCTGTAACTATATTCATAAAACTAAACTACCATTTGATTCTTCAAATAAATATAAAATTATCAAACATTTAATATATAAAATGCTATAAAAACCTATGTTTTTGAATATAGAGAAAATCAATAGGAATAAAATAGCTGCATGGGCTGTTCACGGTTTTACAGGATCTGGAGCAGTTTTGGGTTTTTTAGCAATTATTGCAATACTTAATAGTGATGCTACTGGAGCTTTTTTGTGGCTAGGATTGGCATTATTAATTGATGGACTTGATGGAACATTAGCAAGAAAAGTAAATGTATCGGAGCAGACTCCTAATATAGATGGCACTATACTAGATAGTGTAATTGATTATTTAAATTATGTAATAATACCAAGTTTGATGATTTATTGGTTTGGAATGGTACCAAATAATTTACAAATAATTTTACCAGCTGCAATTTTTTTAGTTTCTTTATACACATTTGCAAATCTTCAAATGAAGACGGAAGATTATTATTTTAGAGGCTTTCCAGCAGTATGGAATATTGTAGTTTTATATTTTTTTATACTGGGTACTCACGAATACATAAATGTAATAGTAATAATTATTTGTTTAATATTAACATTTATACCAATAAAATTTGTTCATCCACTAAGAGTGAAAGAATTAAGAAACTTAACTATATTCTTTACAATTATTTGGTCTGCAACTACTTTAAAATTAGTAACTACTCCATCTTCTAAAATTTTTATGATAGATAGCACAATAATTTTTCTTCTTTGGGCCATTACCTCAATTTATTTTGCAATTATTTGTTGGGGTCGATCAATAAAAAACACATCATAAATATAAAAAAAATTAAAAATAATGAATACTTACTTAAAATCAATTATTAAAAGAGATCCTGCCGCAAGAGATAAATTAAGTATTATTTTAACTTACCCTGGTGTTAAAGCAGTTTTTTTTCATCATTTAGCTCATAAAATATGGAATTATAAATTCTTTTTGATAGCAAGAATTATTTCTCAGTTTAGTAGATTTTTAACTGGTATAGAAATACATCCCGGAGCAAAAATTGGTAAAAATTTATTTATTGATCATGGTATGGGTGTAGTAATTGGTGAGAGTTCTGTAATAGGAGATAATGTTACACTTTATCATGGTGTTACTCTAGGTGGTATATCTCCTTCTGAAAATTCAAATGAACAAAGAAATATTAAAAGGCATCCAACTTTGATGGATAATGTTATTGTTGGATCTAGTGCACAAATTTTGGGACCAATTGAAGTAGGAAAATATGCAAGAATAGGTGCTAATACTGTAGTTTTAAAAAATGTTCCTGAAAATGCGACAATGGTTGGAAATCCTGCAAAAAATATTAATACCAAAACGGACTCATCGTTTAAACCATACGGAGTTAATGATTAAATGATTTATAATAATATTATTGATTTAATTGGTAATACACCTTTGATAAAACTTAAGTATCCTTCTGAAATAACTAATTGTGAAATTTATGGAAAGGCAGAATTTTTAAATCCTGGTGGATCTGTCAAGGATAGAACAGCTTTAGGTATAATTTTAGATGCTGAAAAAAACAATAAAATTGAAAAAAATGGAATTTGTGTTGAAGGAACTTTTGGTAATACGGGTATAGGTTTAACACTAGTTAATAATGCCAAAGGTTATAAAACTATTATTGTTATGCCAAATAATACAGCATCTTCAAAAAGAGATATTTTAAAAAATATGGGAGCAGAATTACATTTAGTTGATCCAAAACCTTATTCAGATCCTGAAAATTATCAAAAAGTATCAGAAAGATTGGCAATAAGCATTGAAAAAGAAACAGGATTAAAGACATTTTGGGCAGGGCAATTTGAAAATTTAGCTAATTACAGATTCCATGAAAAAACAACAGCTATTGAAATTTACAATCAAACTAATGGAAAAATTAATGGATTTACATGTTCAATTGGTACAGGTGGCACCCTTACTGGAGTTAGTATTGGTCTCAAACAAAAAAACAAAAATATAAAAATAGCTTGTTCAGACTCTCAAGGTTCTTCTATGTATAATTATTTTACTTCAGGTAAATTAGAAAAAAAAGGTGAACCATCTTTTACCGAAGGAATAGGTCAAGCTAGAGTAACAAAAAATTTAGAAAAATATAGAAAAATATACGATGAGTCCCTAGAGTATTATAATGAAATGAACCAATATTCAATTTAATGAAATATAATAACATCCAAGAAGCTGCAAAATTTTTATTTGAATGTAGGCTTAACAAATCAAATATTGACAAATTACCAATAAATTTGAAACCTGAAAGTAAAGAAGAATCTTATTTAATACAAGAAGAATTAAAACTATTATACTTAAGCTTAAAAGATAATGTTTCAATAGGCAAGAAAGTTGGATGCACTAGTATTGATGCTCAAAAACAACTTGAAATAAATGAGCCTTTTTATGGGAATTTGTTTTCTAGATTCTATTTAATCGATCCAAAAGAAATTTCTTCTAAAAAATTTAGTAAACCATATATTGAACCAGAAATTGCTTTAAGAGTCAAAGAGGATATAGATATTTCTAAAGCTCCTTTTTCAATAAAAGATATTGATTATTTATTTGATGGGCTTGTATGTTCTTTAGAGATAGTAGATTTTCGTTTTAACAAATCTTTAACTGATATTGGTGCATTCAAATTAATAGCAACTAATGGCGCATCAGAATTTTGGATAAGAAGCTCAGAAGTTTTTAATATGAGCCAAATAAATTTTGAAGATCATTCTATTAATATTTCCTATAATGATAAAATTATAGCTCATGGTAATACAAAGAATGTAATGGGAAATCCATTGAATTCAGGTTTGTGGCTTATCAACAAAATTGCTCAAAAAGGTGAAACGCTCTTAAAAGGACAATTTATTTCAACAGGAACTTGCACTAAAGCTCATGAATTAACTAATAATACTAAAATTAATGCTGATTTTGGTAAATTAGGTAACATTGAATTTAACTATAATTAAACTAAGTAACTTAAATGAATATTAAGGGGTATTTTAATGATTCCTGTAACATATGTCGTGCTGAAATTAATCATTATAAAAAAATCAATAAGAGTATTACTTGGATCGATGTAATTCATAACAATTGCGCATCAAGAGAAACAAACCTATCATCAAAAGAGTTAATAAGAAGGTTGCACATTATTAAAAATGATGAACTTTATAAAGGGTTAGATGCTTTTTTAATAGTTTGGAATGAAATACCAAGATATAAATTTTTATCAAAACTTCTAACCTTACCAATAATCTATCATATAGGTTGGTTAATTTATGAATTTATTGCAATTATTTTATTTTATAAAAATAAGCATTTATTAAATAAAGATCATTAATAATAATGTATCAATCAAACCTAATGGAAGCACAAAAACTTCTTAATGATTTTTTACCAAAAACAGGAAAATATTACAGCAAGAAAAGAAATTACACTTATGATATTGATGATAATACTAATACAACATCATTACTTTCGCCTTATATACGGTATAGATTAATTTCAGAAGAAGAGGTTTTAAAAAAAACTTTGTCTATACAACCTTTTTTAAAATCTCAGAAATTTATTGAAGAAATATATTGGCGAACATATTGGAAAGGATGGTTAGAGCACAGAAAAGAAGTTTATGATGACTATCTAAATGAAAGAGATGAATTGATAAAAAAATACCATATCATAAATTCATATATCAAAGCAATTAATGGGGGCACTGATTTAGATTTTTTTAATAATTGGGTAAATCAATTAAAAACAAATGGATATCTTCATAATCATGTAAGAATGTGGTTTGCAAGTATTTGGATCTTTACTCTAAAGCTACCTTGGCAATTAGGTGCAAATTTTTTTATGGAAAATTTACTTGATGGAGATCCAGCATCTAATACACTTTCATGGAAATGGGTTGCAGGTTTACAAACAAAAGGAAAACATTATTTAGCAAGAAAAGATAACATTAGTAAATTTTCAAACATAAATATAAAAAAAGAAATTGAATTAAATGAAAATGCAAATTACTTAAATGAAAATAAAAACTATATAGCAACAGATAT
>CACIIL010000035.1 GCA_902586695.1 uncultured Alphaproteobacteria bacterium
TGTAATTTTAAAAAATCTGTCCCATCTGGAAGCGCCATCACAATAAGCAGCTTCATATAAATCTCTTGGAACTCCTTGCATTGCTGCTAAGAAAAAAACTGTTACCATAGGAGTGCCAACCCATACGTCAGCTACAATTGTAGAAATAAATGCGCTTTGCTTGTATGCAAGAAAACCAAAGGGACCATCCAAAATTCCTGTATGCATTCCTACGCCAGCAATAATGCCAAAATAACCGTTATAAAGCCAAAGCCATCCAAGCATACCTATAGCAATTGGAACCACCCATGGAGGCATTATTAAAACCCTAAACATAGATCGGCCTCTTAAGTTAGCATTCAATAAAATTGCTCCAATTAAACCAATAAGCAACTTCAAACTTACTGAGAAAAACATCCAAACAAAAGTTCTTGTAACAATTTTATTAAACTTTTTACTTGAAAGCATTTTTTCATAATTTTCAAAACCAACATAATCCTCTCCAGCTAAGCTAGAGTTTGTAAAAGATAGTCTTATTGTTTCAAGAACTGGCCAAGCAACAATTAACAGAATATAAATGGCTGCAGGAGCTATTAGTGCATAAGCTAAAAATGTAGGAGAATTAAAAGATCTTAGTTTTTTATTCATTACTTTTTCATTTCCTTGTCTAACCTATTCCAACTAGATGTTAAATCAATAATTTTACCTGTCTTTCTTGATTCATCTAACTTCATAGCAACAACACCTGCTTCAATACAGTCTTTAACACCTACTGGTAAATTAATTTTGTCAGAATTGGTTAAATGTTGGTTAATATCTTTTAACATAAGATTATCTGCACCATAATGACCTTTAACCATTCCAAACGCTGCACCATAATCTTCATCTAAAATAATATTATTTTGTTGATCGTGTGCTTTTAAAAAACCCCTAACAAAATCACCTTCTACCATTCCATTTGTTCCCATTACAGCAAAGCGTCTAAACTCATCGGGTACACGCATGTTTGTGTGAAAAGCTAAAGTCGCTCCATTTTCATATTCAATTATTGCTACTTGGTGATCAACAATATCAGCATCGCTATCAAATACATTTTTTTTTGCCTCCCATCCAAATAAATTATATTTTGAAAATTCTTCTAAGTTTTCTTTTGGTTTATTTTGAGGAATAAATGAACTTCTGCCTCCAAAACTCGCTACTCTTTTAACTCTACATCCTGCTATCATGTTATAAAAATCTATATCATGACAACACTTTTCCAACATAAACCCTCCAGAAAATTTTTCCTTTCGACGCCAATTACGCATAAAAAAACCACCATGCCAAGGCATAATATGTTCTGAAGCTTCAATAGAAACAATTTTGCCCAAAACATTTTTATTAATTAAATCTCTAACTGATCTAGCGTGCTGGGAATATCTCAAAACCAAACCTACCAAGACCTGATCTTCACCAAACTCACCTAACAGCTTTGCTAATTCAAAAGATTGATTTTCATTAACAACAATTGGTTTTTCAGCAAAAATTTTAATACCTGAATTGAGTCCAATTTTTATATGTTCTAGATGAAGATGATTTGGGGAACCTATCATTAAAAGATCTAATTTTTCATTAGATAACATTTCATTTAATGAGGAATAGCTTTTTCTAGGAAAAAAATTATTTTTTTCTGCATATTCCTTACCTATTGGTAGAGGGTCAACATATGCAATTAATTCTGCATCTTTATTAATTTGAGATAATTCATGATAAACGTGTGCTATTCTGTTTCCTAGTCCTACTGCTCCGATTTTCATTTTTTCACCCTAAAATAACAATCATAATACTAAAAATTATGAAACTTCCACCCCAATTTTGATAAATATTCTAAATTATTTAATAATGATGATCTAAACTGAGGCCACGATCTTTTTGCTTTTGTGCACCAAGCAATTTCTGCTAATGCAGCTAGACGAGGATTAATCATTTTATCAAAATAATCTTTATTTGTTATTGTTTCTGACCAAAGTTGACCTTGTACACCTAGTACATTTTTTAAATCATCATTTTCATAATCTTGAAGAGGCTTCCAATCAAAAACTTCTTTTACTTCTATTGTGGCAGCCCAACAAATTCCTCTTTCAAAAGTAGAATTATTGTAAGCCATATCAAAGTATGTTTTGTGACCTGGACAAAGAACTGTTTTAAAACCTTTTTTTGCTGACATCAATCCGACATCAGGATGCTCCCACGCAAAGATAATGCAATTTTTATCAACTTTTCCTGCGCTACCAGCAGAGCCTATATCATTGTGAGGAGGTAGTGCTGCTTCGTTCCAAGCCGCAGTTAGCTTATTTGAATTTTTTAAAATACTAATGATATTATTCATATAATCATCTTGCAATTCATCAAACGACTCAATTTTGTTTTTTTTCATATATTCAATTACTTTGGGCGATCCTTCCCATGACTCTTTTGGTCTTTCATCAACACCAACATGAATTATGTTAAATAAAAAAATTTCACTTAATTCTTCCAAAATATTTTTTAAAAAAATATTTGTCTCCTCTACTGCAGGATTAATTGTATTATTAGTGTAATTACCTACATCTTCTGAAATAATATTAGAGCTTGAGTCTCTTAACTCAGGCATAACTTGAAGCAATGTCCAAGAGTGAGCTGGTAAATCAATCTCAGGCATGATTTCAATATTTCTTTGTTTTGCATACTCAATTAGCTCATTGATTTGACTATGAGAATAATAACCTCCTGTTTTATTATAACCTGCTCCATAGAAAGGTGGAATTGTATGATCATAGCCTCTGAAAGCGCCCACTTTAGTTAAATTCGGATAACAATCTAATTCAACTCTCCAAGCTTCATTATCTGTTAAATGCCAATGGAAACGATTTAGTTTAAAAAAGCACATATAGTTCATAAGTCTTTTTATTTCATCAATTGTATAATACTGTCTTGCACAATCTAAATGCATACCTCTCCAATTTAAAGATGGTCTGTCTTCAATTATCCCAAGAGGTAAATTTGTATTATAAAAATTTATAAGTTGTATCAGAGTTATTATTGAATAAAACTTTCCTCCATAATCAGAATACTCAATCAAAATTGAATCTTTCTTAATGTTAATTTTATATTCTTCAGATCTTAAATTTTGTTTTATAAAAAATATAGAATGTCCTGTTGATACATTAAATTTTATATCAGATACTTTTAATAAATTATCAAAATTTTTAAAAAAATCTTTTTCTCCAGGAGATATTTTAAAATCTAAATTTTTAATATGAATAGTTTCTTTTTCTAATTTTAAATTATTAGGAAGCGGGATTACTGGATCAAATATATTATCATAGTCATCAGAATATGAAATTTCCGGTATAGGGTTTTCAAATTCAAGAGAAGCAATTTCACACTCAATAATTTGATTATTTTTTCCTATAACAAATAATCCCTCTGGACCACATGAGAGATTATAAGATCCTATCCTTGGTTCCTGTAGTGTAAAAATTACTTCATCTTGTTCAGAATGTATTTCATAGTATCTGCCAACTTTTTTTGAAATTATTCCGCCATCAATTTCTTGAATAGAATAAACAAGAGAAAAACAAATTTTAAAATCTCCATGACGATATTGATTATTTAAAATAGAGAATTTTAATTTATTATTTTTAGTAAAAATTAAGTGTATTTCCATTATCAATAATTTATATATTTAGTTTATCATGGGTTTTAAAGATATATTTCATACTGATTTTTCAGTTGTTAACAGCGCACATGCAAGAGTAAATTTAATTGGCGAACATACAGATTATACAGGAGGGTATGTTTTACCATCTCTTCTGAATTTCAAAACAACTATTCAAATTTCGAAAAATGAGAATAAAAAATATCAAGTTTATTCTGAACATTTTAATGAACAAATCAATTTTACTGATTTTATTAAGTCAAAAAATAACGAATGGGCTGATTATGTAAAAGGTTGTTTGTTTATATTTTACGATGAAAATAAACATATACCTAATACTCATTTAAATATTTTTATATCCTCAACTATTCCAATGGGTCGCGGTATTTCATCCTCATCAGCTCTTTGCGTTGCTGTTTTAAAAGCATTAAATAATTTTTTTAAAACTGAATACGCAGAAAAACATATTGCAATCTTAGCTCAAAAAGTTGAACGTGATTATATAGGTGTTTCAGGAGGGATCATGGATCAAATGGTTTCCTCAATTGGCATTCATGGAAAAGCTTTCTTCTTAGATTGTTTAAGTTTGAAATTTGAATTGATAGACCTTCCAGATAATTGGGTTTTTTGCTTAGTTGACTCTGCGGTACAAAGAAATCTTAGAGATAGCGCATATAATGAAAGATATAGCCAACTTAAGAAAGCTGAAGGATATCTTGGTACAGAATATCTA
The DNA here is from genome assembly GCA_902586695.1 of uncultured Alphaproteobacteria bacterium. Lineage (GTDB taxonomy): Bacteria > Pseudomonadota > Alphaproteobacteria > HIMB59 > CACPNW01. The sequence continues at coordinate 4,392 of CACIIL010000035.1, forward strand.
GGTTCAATTAAACCAGAGCAATTTGATGAAAATAAAATAAATGATGAATTAATTTTAAAAAGAGCAAGACATGTTATTAGTGAAAATGCTAGGGTCCTAGAAGCAAAGAAATATATATTAAATAAAGATATTAAATCATTTGGAAAGTTAATGAATGAAAGCCATCAATCATATGCTAAAGATTTTGAAGCCTCAACTGAAGATGTTGATTCGATTGTTGAAAGATCAAAAATATCTGGAGCAGAGGGGGCTAGGTTAACCGGTGGAGGATTTGGAGGATTTACAGTGTCGCTAATACATAAAAACAACTATGATGAATGGCAAAAAAATATGAACAAATATTATGATAACAAAAATATATTTGAGGTTTGATGCAAAAATTTAAAAATTATATCAATGGAGAATTCACGGAATCTAAATCCGGTAAATCTTTTAAGTCTATTGATCCATCAACCGAAAAAGATTTTGCAGAAATTTCTCTAGCAGAAGAGTATGAAGTAAATTTAGCCGTAGAAGCAGCTCATAATGCTTTTTATGGAGAATGGTCAAAAATTCTTCCTAGTAAAAGAGCACACTATTTAAGGGCGATTGGAGATCAGCTTAAAGAAAAAGCGGAATTACTTGGAACGATTGAAACAAAAGATACTGGGAAATTGTTTAAAGAAACAAAATTTCAGGCAAATTATATTGCTGAATATTATTATTACTATGCTGGATTAGTCGACAAAATTGAGGGCTCAACACTTCCAATAGACAAAGAAGATATGCATGTATTCACCACCAGAGTTCCAGTAGGAGTTGTTGCTGCAATAATACCTTGGAACTCACAAATGTTTCTCACTGCTGTCAAACTTGCTCCAGCTTTAGCAATGGGTAATACTATTATTATTAAGGCATCAGAGATTGCCCCTACTCCATTATTAGAATTTGCTAATATTATTGATAAAGTTGGAATACCAAAAGGTGTTGTAAATATAATAACTGGCTTTGCTGATACTTGTAGTAAATTGCTTACTTCTCATCCAAAAATTAATAAAATAGCATTTACGGGTGGGGTCCATACAGCAAAACATATTGTTAGAAACTCTGCAGAAAATTTATCGCAAATATCTTTAGAGCTTGGTGGAAAAAGTCCAGTGGCTGTTTTTAAAGATGCTCGTAAAGATAATGCAATTAATGGAATTATGGCAAGTATATTTGGAGCTAGTGGTCAAAGTTGTATTGCTGGTTCCAGACTTTATTTGCAAGAAGATATTTATAATGAATATTTAGAGGAATTAAAAAGTAGAGTTGAAGCAATTAAAATTGGTGACCCTTTATCAACTACAACTCAACTAGGACCTCTAGCTACTTTAACCCAATTACAAAATATTGAAGAAAAAATTAAACAAACAATAGAACAAGGTGGTAGAATAATTACTGGAGGAAATAAGGTTAGTGAATTTAAACATGGTTATTATTTTGAGCCTACAATAATTGAATGTGCTAATCATAATTTGCCTGTTGCAGAGAATGAATTATTTGGTCCAGTTTTATCTGTAATGAGATTTAAAGATGAAGAAAATGCAATTAAATTGATGAATGATAATAGCTTTGGTCTCGCTGCAGGAATTTTTACTGAAAATAATGGTATAGCAATGAGAGTTTCAAAAGCCGTTCAAGCAGGAATTGTATTTGTTAATACTTATCGATTAATTTCTCCAGTTGCTCCATTTGGTGGATTTAAAAATAGCGGGTATGGTAGAGAGTCAGGATTAGAGGTAATGAAAGATTATTCTAATACAAAAACTACATGGATTAGCACTTCAACTGAACCTTTAAGTGATCCATTTAACATTCGTTAACTAATGAATACTAAGCTCAATAATGAAAGAGGTTTTTCAAATAAAGAATTTGAAAAACGCTTAATTCAAGCGCAAAAAATCATGCATAATTATCAGTTAGATGGCATCTTATTAACTACCCCACAAAATATTAGATACTTTACTGGATATGACTCTCAATTTTGGGAGAGCCCAACGCGACCTTGGTTTGTTGTTGTTCCTCTATCAGGTAAACCCATTGCAATTGTTCCAGAAATTGGTGAGTCTGAATTTAAAAAAACATGGCTAGATGAAATCAAGTCCTGGCCCTCACCTCGACCTGAAGATGAGGGAATTACTTTATTAAAATCAACTTTAGAAAATATTAAAAAAACTTTTGGTCAAATTGGAGCAGAGTTTGGAAAAGAAATGACTATAAGGATGCCTGTTAGAGATCTTTTTAAATTAAAGGAAACA
>CACIIL010000036.1 GCA_902586695.1 uncultured Alphaproteobacteria bacterium
CTCAAAATTTAAAGTAGGTGCAGCATTTTTAACAGAAGGTAATACAATTATTTCAGGTTGTAATGTTGAAAATGCAGCTTATCCTCAATCGCAATGTGCTGAAGCGAGCGCTATTGGTAATCTTGTAGCAAATGGCTATACTAAAATTAAAGAAGTAGTTGTTATCGGCTCAGGCGAATTATTATGTTCGCCTTGTGGAGGATGCAGACAAAGACTAAGAGAGTTTGCATCACTAGATGTTAATATTCATATGTGTAATATTAATGGGCATATTAAAACATCAACATTAGAAGATTTATTGCCCGATTCATTTGGTCCAGAAAATTTATAATGCATTCCTCATCAAAATTTTTTTTAGAACAAACAAATACACAGCCAGAAATTGCAATTATTTTAGGATCTGGCTTAACTAATTTTTTTGAATCACAAAATATTATTAAAGAAATACCGTATACGGATCTCCCAGATTTTCCTCAACCTACAGTAAAGGGACATGCAGGCAAATTAGTTTTGGGCGAGATAGAGAATAAAAAAGTAGTGTGCATGTATGGTAGATCTCACATCTATGAAGGTCACGAACCAAATAGTCTTGCTAAACCAGTTCGTGTATTAAAAGATATAGGATGTAAACTTTTAATAGTTACTAATGCTGCAGGAAGTCTTAATGAAAATATGCCAGCCGGAAGTTTAATGGCAATATCTGATCACATTAATTGGAGTGGCTACAATCCTTTAATTGGAAAAAACCAAGATGAGTACGGACCTAGATTTCATGATATGAGTGATGGTTATCATAAATTTTACCGTGATCAATTGCTGGAAATAGGCAAAAAAACTAATCAACAAATCTTTGAAGGCATCTACTGCATGTATTCTGGTCCAAATTTTGAAACTCCTGCAGAAATCAATGCTCTAAAAGTAATTGGTGGCAATGCTGTAGGCATGTCAACAGTTCCAGAAGTATTAGTAGCTAATCATTGTGATCTTCCTGTTATCGCAATTAGTGTCATAACGAATTTAGCTGCAGGGATGAACAAAACAAAACTTAGTCATAAAGAAACATTGGAAAATGCTAGTCTTGCTGAACAAAATATTGTTCAACTAATTAAAAACTTTATTACAGAAGTGAAATTTAATGATTCCACAGGAAATAATTAGAAGAAAGAGGGATAAGAAAGTTCTTTCGAAAGAAGAAATCTCTCTTTTTGTAAAAGGTTTAACAGACGGATCTTTTTCAGATTCACAAGTTGCTGCGATGAGCATGGCTATTTTTTTAAATGGCATGATACCAGAAGAAACAGTTAATTTAACTGAAGCAATGACAACTTCGGGAGAGACGATTAATTGGGAAGGCGTTGTTGATACAGATTTAGTATGTGATAAGCATTCTACTGGCGGTGTTGGAGATAAAACCAGCATTATTCTTGCACCTATTTTAGCAGCATGCGGACTATTTGTTCCAATGATTTCTGGAAGAGGTCTCGGACATACTGGAGGGACTCTCGATAAATTTGATTCCATACCAGGTTACAACACTCAACCCGAACTAGACATATTTAAGAGAGCAGTTAAAGAAGTTGGCTGTGCGATTATAGGACAAACCGCAAACTTAGCACCCGCAGATAAAAAACTATACTCAATTAGAGACATTGTTGGCACTGTAGAATCTTTGCCGTTAATTACATCATCTATTTTATCAAAAAAAATTGCATCAGGCTTAAGGACATTGGTATTGGATGTTAAGGTTGGCAATGGTTCATTTAATAGCACTATAGATATAGCAAGAGATTTATCCCATTCTCTTGTAAGAGTAGCAAAAGGGGCAGGTTTACAATGTGAGGCTATTATAACTGACATGAATCAGGTTTTAGGAAAAAGCGCAGGTCATATTTTAGAGATATCAGAATGTATTAATTTTCTAAAAAACCAAGAAAAAGAATCAAGACTTGAAAAAATAACGTATGAATTAATTGCTTCAATTTTAATGATGTCACAAAAGCTTTCAAAAGAAGCTGCTCTTGAAAAAATTAATAGCGTAATGTCAAACGGAGAAGCAGCAGAAAAATTTGAAAAAATGGTCCAAGCTTTAGGGGGCCCTTCAGATATTTTATCTTCACATGAAAAACATTTAAAGATTAACGCCATAAAGAAAGATATTTTTCCAACAAAATCTGGTTGGGTAGAGAAAATTAAAACAAGAGATCTAGGATTGATTCTTATTGAGTTAGGTGGAGGAAGAAAACAAACTACGGATAAAATTAATTTTAATGTAGGTTACAATAATATTTTACGAGTTGGTGATAAAGTTGATCCAAAACTACCTCTTTTAAGTGTGTATACAAAATCTGAAGATGATTATGAAAATGTTAGAAAAAAAATAAAGGACTGTTTTATTATAACTGATTCTGAGGTAAGTGAACTTCCCTATACCTACGAAGTGATAAACTAATGAGCACACAGTTAGAAATTAATGAAGATCTCATAAAATATTTACAAAATGTAGGATACCGAAAAGATAATGTTGTAGATAATTTAGAGAAAGATACCAAAGCCCTAGGGAAGGTTGCTGAAATGCAAATTGCTAAAGAGCAAGGTCAATTTTTAGAAATCATTGTTAAAACATCGAAAGCAAAATCATGTTTAGAGATTGGAAGATTTACAGGTTTAAGTACATTATATATGGCGCGAGGACTTCCATCTGATGGAAGAATAGTCACTATTGATAATTCTGAAGAATTTTTACCATTAGCAAAAAAATATTGGAACCAGGACGGTCTGACTTCTAAAATCGAATCCATAATTGGATTAGGCACTGATGTGATGCAAAGTTTAATTGATCGTCAACATAAATTTGATCTGATTTTTATTGATGCCGATAAAAATAATTATCCAAATTATTATGAATTATCTTTGAGTTTAGTTCCTTCAAATGGCATTATTATTATTGATAACATGTTATGGCACGGTGATGTTGCAGATACCAATAAAACTGATTCGCAAACAAACACTATTCGTGAATTAAACCTAAAAATTAATCAAGATGATAGAGTAGAATTTTCTTTACTACCACTATCTGATGGTCTTTCATTTATTCGTAAAAAATAAATTTATACTTGAAAAAATTTTTATAATTCCCATATTTTACTTGTTGGTATGCCATTGTGGGTACTGATATTTAACTTGCTTAATAAGGAGTTTTTATGACAAGAAACCTATCCGTATGGAATTCGCTTAGACCATTTTCAGTTGGATTTGACTCAATTTTTGAAGAATTTGATAGAATGCTTGAGTCAACTGAGCGGCATAATTCAAATTATCCACCCTATAATATTCATAGAATAAATGAGAATAATTATAAAATTGAAGTAGCATTAGCTGGGTATTCTAAAGATGATATTGAATTAGAGCTTAAAGAAAATAATCTTACTGTTCGCAACAGACAAAAAGAGAAAGTTGTGAATGAAGAAGGAAATGGAGTTATTCATAAGGGAATTTCAACCAGACAATTTGAAAGATCATTTACTATCTCAGAAGATATAAAAGTTAAGAATGCTGAATTGTTGAACGGTCTGTTAAATATTGATTTAGAGCGCATAATTCCCGAGGAAAAAAAGGCTCGGTTAATAGAAATTAAATAATTTAGAAGTATTATAAATATATTTAATAAGGATAGGGGCCCAACGTGGCCCCATTTTTATTTTATTGGAAAATGATAAAAGCTAAACTATAATTAATTAATGCGATTAATTTTGATTATTATCTTATTATTTAGTTCTCATCTATTTGCTCATCAGCCAAAGTTAATTAATTATTCACCCTCTATTGATAATCCGCATCAAGTTATAGATCCAGAAATATCTAAAGCATATTATGGTAAGCTTAATGGTGAGCCGCACTATTATATAATAAATAGTGAAGAAGAGTTTTTATTTTATACTGGAATTTTAAGTCCTAAAGTTGATGATGATCACTTATGGTTATCGCTTTCTGTGTATTCTATAATTGAAACACCTATGAATGAAAAAAATAATAAAAAATTAGAATTTTTTGCAGATGGGCAAAATTTTGACTGGGAGGCTTGGTATGAGCCTTATGCAAGAGATTGGTATTGGAAAGGACCTGAAATTGGTGGAGAAGTAAATCAAGATACAGGATTTAAAAGAAGTTTTATTTTATCTAAAGGCTCTTACCTAATTGAAGTTTTTAATGAAAATAATATAGGTCATTATTCTCTAGCTGTAGGAGAGGCTGAATTTTTTGGATCTAATGTGTGGGAACAGATTTTAACATGGACGCCTATAATTTTATATATTGGACCTTTTATGGATATAGTGCATTGGCAAAAATTTGATATTCGCGCTTATATTCCACATATAGCTCTTTTGGTTTTAATATTCCTAATTTATTTTATTATTAAAAAGTTATTTTTTAGAAAACAAAAAATGTTTGTATGAAATTAAATCTAATTTTATCTTTTTTATCTTTTTTATTTTTTACCTCATCAGTGAATGCCCATACTTTTACTGGTATGGTAGGTTTTTATGATGGTCTTTCCCATCCAGTTTTGGGTATAGATCATTTTCTTGCAATGGTTAGTGTAGGTATTGTAAGTGCGCAAATTGGAGGAAGAGCAATTTGGACAATCCCGGCAACATTTGTTTTAATGATGATTGTCGGAGGAATCATTGGTATGCTTGTTGAAGTTTTCTTTTTTGATTTAGAAACACTTGTATTTTATGTTGTTGAATTCGGAATAGTCTTTTCTGTTATATTATTGGGTTTAGCCATTGCTATAGAAAGAAAAATCTCCACTAATATTATAATGATTTTCATTAGTATTTTTGGAATGTGTCACGGATTAGCTCACGGCATGGAGATGCCATGGGCAGTAAACCCAATTTTATTTGCCCTTGGCTTTGCTTCAGGAACAGCAACGTTACATTTATTTGGTGTAGGAATTGGAAGTTTGGCTATCAAAACTAAATTTTCTTCGATTGTTTTAAGAATTGTTGGTTTCGGTTGTGCGCTGTTTGGTATTTCTTTATTAATTTAAATTAGAATAATTCTAAATTTAATATTGATGAATTTTTAATAGTTACAGTCATAAAAAAAACACACTTTACTCTTTTTTTAAAATAATTAAAAAAAAAATGTATGTTTCTAAAAGTGGTTGAAAAATTGTTGCAGGTACCAGCGCAATTTTTCAACCCACTAAAGTTTATCTTATGCTAGGTCTTGAAACTGTAATTGATTTAGTAAAAAGTGACTTTTATTCTAAAAAACGCTCTGATCCTTGTTTCGATTTTTTTTCTTCATCAGCACTAACTCATCTTATAAGTTTAGAAATTGCCTCATCAACCTACTCTAATAAATGTATGTCATATGAGGATTTATGTAAAAAAATTCCATCTAAATTAGGTTGCAGATCGACAATATATTCAACTCTAAATACTGCTGTTAGTAAGGGTTATTTTACCAAACAATTTTCTAAAAAAGATAAAAGAATTAGGTCTTACTGTTTGTCAGAAAACTATTCTTTAATGTTAACAAAGTGGTATTTGGATCAAAAAAAATATTTTTCAAATTAATATTAAATTAGAATAATTCTAAAAACCAAGATTAAATTAAGCATTACCTTGTTTTAATTTTTAAGATTAATATCTTTTATATTTGGGGTTAAAAGACTTTCAGTTTCTCAATAAGAGGGCGTGGGAGCAATAAACAAATAGTTCCAGCTAATTCCGTTATTCAGCTCCTACAATTAAATATTTATTACGAGGAGTTTATGAAAAAAATATTTACAATTGTTGCTTCAATAATCATAGCAATTAGCTTTTCAAAATCGTTATTAGCTGATGGGCATCAGATATATGGACCTTATCCAATTACACTTGAGGGTTATGATGGCGATAAGACAAATTCTGTTAAATATACTGGTCAAATGGCGAGACAAGTCCTTCATGATAGTTTGAAAAAACTTGTTAGTAAAGGTGATCTTGATAAAATGATGGCTTATTACAACGGTGAAGATGGTTTAGAGATCATTGCTCCAAAGTCTAAAGATGGTTTCCCAGTCATGCAAACCATGGTTTCAGAAATAGGTAGTGGCAACTTATCTGGTAAAATGTACAAGGGTGCAATTCCTGGTTGGGGAGGACTAACCGGTCCTGAAACTATTGAACACATGATGCAAAAAGCTAGTGAAGTTGAAGGTGGTTTTGATCCAAACACTGGATTTGATTACACACAACTAATCTCTAAATTTGCTATGGGTGCTGTTTTTTATAACCAAGCAGCTAACAACTATCTTGGAAAAAAAATGAAAGTTGGTGAAAAACCAAATAACAAACCCTACAAAGAAGGGTCTTACTATACTGGTAAAGAACATAGTTGGGATGAGGCTTTTGGATATTGGGGTGCGCCAGCGCATTCT
>CACIIL010000037.1 GCA_902586695.1 uncultured Alphaproteobacteria bacterium
AATTTCATAAAAAAAATAATAAAAAATTAAATTATTTTATAAAAAATAAATTAGAAATAGAAATACCAAAAATTATTAATTACTTTGAAAAGAAATGGCCTACAAATATTGAAAAAAAGTTAAAAAAATCAAATCAAATCCTAAGCCCTTCAGACTTTGGTTTGCATAATATAATTTTGAATAAAAATAATGTTCACTTTATTGATTTTGAATATTTTGGATGGGATGATCCAGTGAAACTTACTTCTGATTTTATTTTGCATCCAGCAATGACTTTATCAACTGGACAAAAAAAATATTGGGTTCAATCTTTAGTCAAACTATTTAATGATGATACAAATTTTATATTTAGGCTACGTAATTCATTTTATTTATATGGAATTATTTGGTGTTTGATTTTATTAAATGAATTTCTTCCTAATAAATTAGAAAATAGAAATATTTATACTCTTAATCCTGTCAAACTTAATACTATACAAAATTCACAACTTAATAAATCAATAACATTATTGAAATATATATCTAAAAACTATAAAAAAGTATTTCCTTATGAAGAATAATTATCCGAAAGAGGCACTTAAAATTAAACTCGATGATAAATCTAAAAGTTTGAGAAAATTATGTGTTGAAACTTTAGAAAGTGGAAAAAGAGCACATCTTGGATCTGCTATGTCTATATTGGAAATTTTGTCAGTTGCTTATTATGATTTTCTTAATATTTCTCCAAATAATTTTAATGATATAAATAGAGATAGATTTATTCTAAGTAAAGGACATGGATGTTTAGCATTGTATGTTATTTTAGCAGATTTAGGATTTTTCAATAAAAGTTATTTAAAGAAATTTTGTCACCCAGATTCTATTTTAGGTGGACATCCTGAGTATAAAAAAATTAATGGGGTTGAAGCTTCAACAGGAGCTTTAGGTCATGGCCTTCCTATAGGAATTGGAATGGCAATATCCTCTAAGATTAATAAAATTGATAATAATATTTTAGTTCTCCTGGGAGATGGTGAGCAAAATGAGGGTTCAATTTGGGAGTCAGCATTATCTGCAAGTAAACATCAACTTGATAATTTAATTGTATTAATTGATTATAACAAAATTCAATCTTATGGTTTCGTTAAAGATGTACTAAATTTAGAACCTCTTTCTAGTAAATGGGAAAGTTTTGGTTTTAATGTTCATGAAGTAAATGGTCATGATAAAAAACAAATTAAAGATGCTTTAAATTCAACAAAAAACCTAAATCAAAAACCAAATGCAATTATTTGCCATACAATTAAAGGCAAAGGTTTTAAATTTGCTGAAAATAATCCTAACTGGCATCATAAATCTAACTTAAGTGAAGAAGAAATTAATCTTTTATATGAGGCAATTAGATAATGAGAAAAGCATGTTTAAGCTCAATTTATAAACAAGCAAAAAAAAATAATAAAATCATTTTTATTGGATCAGATTTAGGACCTGGAGTACTGGATGATTTTAAGAATGAGTTTCCAAATCGCTTTTTTATGGAGGGTGTTTCAGAGCAGTTTATTATAGGTATGTCAGCAGGTTTAGCTTTTGATGGATTTTTACCATATATAAATACAATTTCTACTTTTTTAACAAGAAGATGTTTGGAACAAATTATAGTAGATCTTTGTATGCATAATCTTCCCGTTAAATTAATTGGAAATGGGGGCGGCCTTGTTTATGCTCCATTAGGACCTACTCATCAAGCTGTTGATGACATCGCTCTTATGAGATCAATTCCAAATATGTCTATAGTGGCCCCTTGTGATGCTCATGAAATGGAAGCTTTAATTGAAAAAAGTGTCAATTGGCCACATCCTCTTTATGTAAGAATTGCAAAGGGAGGCGATAAGATTATTAGTGATAAATTTCAAACTTTTGATATTGGTAAATCAATTACATATAAAGAATCAAGTAATGCTGTAATTCTATCAACAGGTATAATGACTCAAAAGGCTTTAGAAATTATTAATGAATTATCAAATGAAGGCATAGATATAGGTTTAATACATTTACATACTGTTACACCACTTGATCATAAAAAGATTGATGAAGTTATTAAAAATGTTGAACATATTTTTACATTAGAAGAGCACTTTATTGTAAATGGTTTTGGAACTTCAATATTAGAATATTGTAATAATAATTTTCAAGAATATAGTAATAAAATTTATAGATTTGCTTTACCTTTTCATTTTCCTGATCAATATGGGAATCAAGAAACTCTTATTAATCATATGGGTTTGGATAATGAAAAAATTAAAAATGATATTAAGCAAAAAATAGGAAATGCATAATGTTTATTGATAGTAAGGAAAAAAGTATTGCTGATAACTATATCAAAAATGGTTATATTATCGAAAAAATTTCAAATTTAGATTCTCTTTATTGGATGAAGAATGAATTAATTAAAATAATTAGGGAAGTTGCAGAAATTGAATTAGATGATGATGAAATTTTAGATAATTTTCATAAAAAAATTAGTTTAGAAGATTTAAATAATATTAGAGTTAAAATTATTCAAAAGATAAATCAAATAAAAGATTTTAGATATGAATACTATAGAATAGCTAAACCATTACTCGATTTAATTGTTGGTAATGAAGTATCTATGCAATTAAGAACCAATTTAAGTATACAAATACCTAATGATAATAGTTCATTATTACCTATTCATGCAGACACTTGGTCTGGAGACTCTCCTTTTGAAACAGTAGTTTGGATACCCTTTGTTAATTGTTATAATACTAAAAGCATGTTTATATTAAATCCTTTAGAAACTGAAAAATTAATGAAAAATTTTAATGACAATTTTAATAAATCTAGTGATGAAATATATAATTCAATTAAGCATAAGCTCAAATGGATAGATATCAAATTTGGTGAAGTGCTTATATTTAATCAATCATTGCCTCATGGAAATGTGGTAAACAATGAAAGTGAAACACGATGGTCAATGAATGTAAGATTTAAAGGAATTTTTACTCCATACGGTGATAAAAAAATAGGAGAATTTTTTGAACCTATTAATTTGAAAGCAGCTTCTATTATTGGCATGCAATATAATAAAAATAAATAAAATATGTACAGGGGTTATATTTTTAGTCGACCTTTTCTAGGAGAAAGAGTTCCGCAACATGTACAAAACTTAGTAATAAGAAATTATTGCCAAATAAAATCTTTACATTATTTATTAAGTGCAACAGAATACGCTTTTCAAGATTCATTTATAATTTTTAAAAATGTAATTAATAATTTACAAGATATTGATGGTGTAGTTTGCTATAGTTTATTTCAATTGCCTGAAGATAAAATACTTAGAAAAGAAATTATAAATAAAATTATTAAAAATAAAAAAAGTATTCATTTTGCTTGTGAAAATCTTGCAATAATTAATGAGGAAGACAAAGAAATAATTGAAAATATGTGGGCCGTTAAACAAACTTTGCCTAATTGCATAAACAGTATAGATACCTGAATGAGAAAAAATTCAAAAAAGTTTTTTTTTACTCCATTACATAATAAAACTAAAAGAAATTATATTGAAAGAATGATGAATAATAAAGTTGAAGCTATGGAAGTAGCCGAAATTTATGATTTTGATTATTGGGATGGAGAAAGAAAGTATGGTTATGGAGGTTATAAATATATTAAGGATTATTTTAAACCAATGGCTGAAAACTTGATTAATGAATATAATTTAAAAAATGGATCATCAGTTTTAGATGTTGGTTGTGGAAAAGCATTTTTATTATATGAGCTGAAAAAAATTTTACCAGAATTAGAAATTTATGGCTTTGATTGTTCCAAATATGCAATTGAAAATGCAAAATCTGAAATAAAAGAATTTTTATTTAAACATAATGCAGAAGATGAGCTCCCTTTTACTGATAAGAAATTTGATTTAGTTATATCAACTGGATGTTTACATAATCTAAAGTTACAAGGAGTATCAAATGCGTTAAAAGAAATATCAAGAGTAAGTAAAAATTCTTATATTATGGTTGAAAGTTATAGAAATAGACAAGAATTATTTAATCTTCAATGTTGGGCATTAACTTGTCAAACTTTTTTAGACGAATCAGAATGGGTGTGGTTATTTGATAACTTTAAATATAAAGGAGATTATGAGTTTATTTTTTTTGAATAAAAAAAACCATATCTTTAAATTATTTTAATGCCTCTTCAAAATAAACTGAAAAATATACATATAAATTTTAATGGATGTGTAGCATCTAATAATTTTTTAAAAACATTTAATTCTAAACCTCAAAAATTTAATTTAACATTAACATATGACATTGAAAATTTTATAATTAAACTAACTAAGAAAGCCTCAATTGATTTAATCAAACCAAAATATAATTGGATAAAGTATTATGAACCCGAAGATCATTTAAATAATTTAATAAATAAAATAATTGATATGAAAATTTTAAATAAAGAATCTTCAATTCTAGGATATTCATTTAAAGACATTTCTACAGTTGATAAATTTAAAAACAGAGGATTTAAAAACTGCAAAACCCTTCATCCAAAAAATCATTTAAATATTAAAACATCAAATTATGGAGTCGAAACTATCGAGTCACATTTTAATAAAATGGATTTAAATAATAAATTTAAAAACATTAGAGCAGATTTATTTATAGTTAGACATACTTTTGAGCATTGCTACAATTTAAAAAAATTTATTCATCAGACAAAAAAAATTGTGAACAAAAATAAATATGTGTTATTTGAGTTTCCTGATTGTAGTAGGTATTTTAAAAACTTTGATTATACAATGCTATGGGAAGAACATACATATTATTTTACAATTAAAACATTTGAAAATCTATTATTTGATAATCATTTTGATATTGTTTTTAAAAAAAAATATAAGTATCCACTTGAAGATTCAATAGTTTTTTTAGTTAAGAAAAAAAACAAAAAAATAAATACAAAGAAAAGATTTGCTGAAGATAGAAAAAGATTTTTAAATATTTTTAAAAATTATAAATTATTTTTAAAAAAAGATATTAATGAAACTCATAAAATTTTTTTAAATTACAAAAAAAAATTTCCAAAAAATAAAATATCAATTTATGGTGCTGGGCATTTTACTTCTACATTTGTGTATGTTTACAAATTGCATAAATTTATTGATTATGTAATAGATGATAATAAGAACAAGATAAAATATTATTTTCCAACAGGAAAAATAAAAATTGTTTCTTCATCAGCTTTATCTAAAAATAAAATTTCAATATGTTTATTAGGAATTATTCCAAATAATCAAAAAAAAGTCATTCAAAAAAATAAAAAATTCACAAAATATTGCAAATTTTTTACAATATTTAAACAAAAATCACATCAAATTAAACATTATAAAAACATAAATAAATTGTATGAATAAAACTTATATTTTTGGCTCTTCTGGTTTTATAGGTTCAGAAATTGCAAATTATTTTATCTATAAAAATCAAAAAAGTAAAAATGATATTATACTTGTTAATAAAAATGATTGCGACTTACTATCCAAAAATGTTCAAAAAAAAATTGATAAATTAATTAAAAATAACTCTTTAATAATCTTTTGCTCTGCTATTAAAAAACAATTGGGAGATAATATAGAAAATTATTCTAAAAATACTCATATGTTTACTAACTTATTAATGGCTATAAAAAATAAAAAAAAATTAAAAATTATTTTTATAAGTTCTACAGCTGTATATGGAGAAGATGTTGCACAAAAAAAGATAACTGAAAATTCAAAAATCAATATCCGAACTTTTTATGGATGTTCAAAATACTCAAATGAAAAAATTCTAGAAAACTTTTCAATGCAATATAGTTTTAAATATATGATTTTGAGATTACCTTTAGTTTTTGGTCATGGAGATAATTCTTTAGGTTACGGTCCATCATTATTTTATAACTCTTCAATTAATAAAAAAGATATTTT
>CACIIL010000038.1 GCA_902586695.1 uncultured Alphaproteobacteria bacterium
AAGATCATTTATACATATGACAGAATCTATAAAATACTTACTAGAAGAATCTAGAGCTCCTAAATCTTGGTATAATATAAACTCTGATTTACCAAGTCCACCACCACCACCGTTACATCCTGGCACAAAGCAGCCAGCTGGACCAGATGATTTTGCTCCCCTATTTCCTATGGGTCTAATTATGCAAGAAGTTTCAACTGAAAGAGAAATTGAAATACCTGAACCTGTTAGAGAGATATATAAACAATGGAGACCTTCACCTTTGTATAGAGCTAGAAGGTTAGAAAAATTTTTAGATACTCCTGCAAAAATTTACTATAAGTATGAAGGAGTAAGTCCTACAGGTAGTCACAAACCTAATACTGCTGTACCTCAAGCATTTTTTAATAAAGAAGAAGGTGTTAAGAAAATTTATACAGAAACTGGAGCCGGTCAATGGGGTAGTTCCCTAGCTTTTGCTGGACAAATGTTTGGAATAGATATTGAAGTATTTATGGTCAAGGTTAGTTTTGATCAAAAACCTTATAGAAAATTAATGATGCAATCATTTGGAGGTACTTGTCACCCAAGCCCTTCTGAACTAACTGATTTTGGAAAAAAACTTTTAGCTGAGGATCCAAATAATCCAGGAAGTTTAGGTATAGCTATTTCTGAAGCTATAGAAGCTGTTGTAAAAAGTGAAGGTAAAGCAAAATACGCACTTGGCAGTGTTTTAGGACACGTACTTATGCATCAAACTATAAATGGAAATGAAGCTATCCTACAAATGGAACAGGCTGGTGATTATCCTGATATAATTGTAGGCTGTACCGGAGGTGGAAGTAATTTAGCTGGATTAATGTTCCCATTTCTTGGACAACAATTAAGAGGAGGTCAAAAAATTGATATAATAGGTTGTGAACCTCTTTCTTGTCCTTCTTTTACAAAAGGTAAATATGCATATGATCATGGTGATATGGCTAGAATGACACCTTTAATAAAAATGCATACTCTTGGATCAGATTTTTTACCTCCTGCTAATCATTCTGGAGGCTTAAGATATCATGGTATGTCTTATCATTTAAGTCACTTATATGATCTTGGATTAATGAGAGCTAAAGCCTACGGTCAAAAAGATTGTTTTGAAGCTGGAGTAATATTTGGAAAACAAGAAGGTATAATTCCAGCACCAGAGGGTAATCATGCTGTTAAAGGTGCAATAGATTCAGCTCTTGAGTGTAAAGAAAAAGGAGAGTCTAAAACAATATTGTTCAATCTCTGTGGTCATGGTCATTTTGATATGACTGCTTATGATGATTACTTTAGTGGAAAATTGGCAGAAGATTTTTATGATGAGGACTCTGCTAATAAATCGCTATCTAAACTTCCTAATATCGCATAAATTAATTTAGTATTTGAAATTTTTTTGTTTTTTTTTATCAAAAAATGAAATATTTAAATATCTATAAAGGGAGAGATTAATAAGATTAACGCCGAAGGAGCAACGTCCCGGAAACTCTCAGGCAAAAGGACCTTTATAAATTAATATCTGAAGATTAAATATAATTAACAGAAGGGCTAGAAAAAAATAACATGGTAGATATTTGGCCTTTCTACGGTACACGTCCTTATAATCAAGATGCTAAAAGCTTAATTGCGCCATCTACTGATCACTTGAGTATCGAAAATATTGAAACATTCAGAAAAAATAATTACTGGAATTATCTTAAAATTTTAAATCCTGTAGGCCAACTAAAAGAGGAAGATTCTTTGTTAGAAGCAAGAAAACATTTTAATGAAATGAAAGATAATGATGTAATAAAAAAAGATAATCAATTAAATTTTTATATATATCAAATTGAACTTGGTAATCATAAACAGTTAGGCTTCTTATCTTTGGCGTCAATAGATGATTTTGAAAAAAATATTATTAAGCCACACGAAAAAATTTATGAAAATAGAAAAAATGAGCGAGCCGATCAAATGATGAATATTAACACACAAATAGGCCCTATTTATGTTTCATATTCTTCAGACCTAACGATTAGAAACTTACTATTATCAAAAATTACAAATCCTCCATCTTATGACTTTGAAAGTTTTGATAAATCAGTTCACAAATTATGGTGTATTCATGATAAAAAGTTTATTGATGAACTTAAACTTTTAGCAAAAAATATTAAATGTTTATATATAGCTGATGGTCATCACAGAATGGGTGCTATGCAAAATATTAAAAAAAATACAAACTTAACTGAAAAAATAATGATAGCTGCATTTCCGTCTAATGAATCCAAAATATTTGATTATAATAGAGTTATTAAAGATTTAAATGGTCTTTCTAAAAATAATTTCTTAGAAATTCTTTCAAAAGATTTTGATATAACTAAAAAAAACAAACCACATAAACCCTCTAAAAAAAATGAATTTGGAATGTATCATGAAGATCAATGGTATTCTCTTGAATTTATAAGCTCATTAGAAAATTATGATTTTATTGATAGCTTAGATATAAATATATTAAATAAATTTTGTCTTTTAAAAATCTTAAATATTAAAGATGTTAATAATGATGAAAGAATTAGATTTATAGCTGGTTGTCATGGGTTGGATGCATTAGAAAAAAAAGTAGATGAAAATCCTGATAGTGTTGCTTTTTCAATCTTTCCATCAGAAATAACAGATGTTATTAGAGTTGCCGACAATAGTTTAACAATGCCACCTAAATCAACATGGTTTGATCCAAAACCTCTTGACGGTTTAGTGGTTTATGAGTTTAATTAATTTATGGAAAAACCAACTAATAAACCTAATAATCCAAATTTTTCAAGTGGTCCTTGTGCAAAAAGACCAGGATGGAAAATTGAAAATTTAATTAATGCGAATACTGGTAGATCTCATAGATCAGGTGAGGCTAAATCTAAATTAAAACTTGTTATAGATAAATCAAAAGAATTATTGAAACTACCAAGCGATTATATTGTTGGTATTATGCCGGGATCAGACACTGGCGCATTAGAATCTGCTTTATGGTCTTTATTGGGTCATAGAGGAGTAGATATTTTAGCTTGGGAAAATTTTGGTAAAGATTGGATTCAGGATGTTGTTAAACAACTTCAATTATCAAAGATCAATGTATATGATGTTAATTATGGCGACTTTCCGGATATAGGAAAAGTTAACTTTCAAAATGATGTTATTTTTACATGGAATGGTACAACTTCTGGAGTAAAAGTTCCAAATGCTGAATGGATACCTGACGATCGGGAAGGTTTAACAATTTGTGATGCTACTTCTGCAATTTTTGCGATGCCCATTGATTATCAAAAATGTGATGTTCTAACTTGGTCTTGGCAGAAAGTATTAGGAGGAGAGGCAGCACACGGAATGATTGCAATGTCACCAAAAGCTATAAATAGATTAGAAAATTACACTCCTAAATGGCCAATACCAAAAATTTTCAGAATAGCTAATAACAAAAAAATTATCAAAGGAATATTTGAAGGTAGTACTATTAATACTCCTTCAATGATATGTGTTGAAGATGCATTAGATGGACTTAAATGGGCTGAAGATAATGGCGGTCTAAGATTTTTACTTGAAACATCAATGAATTCATTTCAAACAATATATAATTGGATTGAAAAAAATGATTGGGTAACTTTTTTATCAAATAATAAAAATAAAGAATACTTATCTAATACTGGTATTACTTTTAAAATATGTGCAGACTGGTTTGAATCTAAAAATGATGATGATCAAAGATTAATAGTTAAAAAAATATGTAAATTACTTTCTGATGAAAATGTAGCATATGATATAAATGGCTATGCAAAAGCCCCACCTTCTTTTAGAGTTTGGGCTGGTGGAACTGTTGAAACGGTTAATATTAAAATTTTATTGCCCTGGATTGAATGGGCTTATAATGAGGTAAAGAGTAATTATGTCTAAGGTTCTTATTTCTGATGCAATGGATAATATTGCTCAAAAAATACTATCTGAAAACAATATAGAAGTTGATGTTAAAACTGACCTTAGTGTTAATGAACTTATTGATAAAGTAAAAATTTATGACGGTCTGATCATTAGATCTGCTACTAAAGTTACAAAAGAAGTTATTGAAAAAGCTGAAAATTTAAAAATAATTGGGAGAGCTGGTGCAGGAGTAGATAATATTGATTTAACTTCAGCAAAAGAAAAAAATATAGTAGTAATGAATACACCAGGTGGCAATACAAATGCTACTGCTGAACACACTTTAGCTTTATTATTATCCTTATCTAGAAGAATTACTGAAGCTAATTCCACCACACATAAAGGCAGTTGGCTCAAAAAAAATTTAAAAGGGAATGAAATTAGAGGAAAAAAAATAGGGATTATTGGTTTTGGAAACGTGGGTAAAAGATTTGCGGAAATGTGTATTTCCTTAAACTTAAAGGTTATGATTTTTTCTAAATATTTTGATAGTATTAAAGCTGATTTTCCTCAATATATTTCTACTGATTTGAACAATATTTTAAAGGAAGCTGATATTATTAGTTTTCATTGTAAACCAAATAATGATGGGTCTTCAATTATTACTAATAAAGAAATTAAACTTATGAAATCTAATGCATTAATAATTAATACTGCAAGAGGAAACCTAGTTTCAGAAAATGATTTGTATGAAGCACTTAAAAATAATAGAATTAAAGGTGCTGCTTTAGATGTATTTGAAATTGAACCCGCAAAAGAAAACATTCTTTTTGGATTAAAAAATATCATCTTAACCCCTCATATTGCTGCCTCAACAAGTGAATCACAGATTGTCGTCGCAGAAATGATTGCTAATCAATTTGTTGATTATTTTTTAAACGATAAAATCAATAACTCTGTTATTTAATAAAAAGATCTGTTAGACTTTCCATATATTCAGTTGGATTTGATAAAACATTTCCATCTAGTATATTTGCTTGATCTAATATAACTTTTGATATTTTTTTATGATCAAAATTACTTAAATTTTCAGATATTTTTAAAATCATTGGGTGATTAGCATTAATTTCTAATATTTTTTTAGATTCAGGGGTTTTTTGATTATGCATTTTCATAAGCTTTTCCATGTTTATATCCATACCTGACTCTTCAGCAACTAACAGCACTGGACTTTTAGTTAATCTTTCTG
>CACIIL010000039.1 GCA_902586695.1 uncultured Alphaproteobacteria bacterium
ATCTTCAAAAGTCATTTATAAATTTTTATAACCTGATCGTTCTATTTCGGCTGCAAGCATTATATCTCCAGATTTTACTATTTTTCCATTACGCATAACATGAACATAGTCTGGATGGATATAATCTAAAAGTTTTTGATAATGTGTAATGATTAGAAATGAATTTTCATTATTTTTAAACCTATTAATTCCTTCAGTAACAATTCTTAAAGCATCAACATCTAATCCAGAATCTGTTTCATCAAATATCGTAAATTCAGGATTAAGCACACTCATTTGAAGTATTTCATAACGTTTTTTTTCACCACCTGAGAAACCTGTATTTATTGATCTTTTTAACATTTCAGAATCAATTCCTAATTCTTCAGCTTTTTTTCTTAATAATTTAGCAAATGATAAGCTATCTAGCTCAGGTTTATTTTCACTTTTTAATTTTGAATTAATAGAAGCTTGAAGAAAAGGTGTAATATTAACACCTGGAATTTCAACAGGATACTGGAAAGCTAAGAAAAGTCCTGTTTTAGCTCTTTCTTCAATATTTAAGTCTAAGAGATCTTCATCTTTGAATATTATTTTTCCTGAATTAATTTTATAATCTTCATTTCCTGCAAGTACATTAGCCAAAGTACTTTTTCCGCATCCATTTGGACCCATTATAGCATGAACTTCTCCCTGATTAATCGTAAGATTAAAATCATCTAGAATTTTTTTGCCCTCAATAGAAACATTTAAATTATTAATATTTAAAAAAATCATCCTACACTTCCCTCAAGAGAAATAGATACAAGTTTTTGAGCCTCTACTGCAAATTCCATTGGTAATTCTTGAAGTACTTGTTTGCAAAATCCATTAACAATTAATGAAACTGACTCTTCATGAGTAAGGCCTCTTTGCCTACAATAATAAAGTTGGTCTTCGTTTATTTTAGAGGTAGAAGCTTCGTGCTCCACAACAGCTGAATTATTTTTCGAATCTATATAAGGTATAGTGTGTGCTCCACATTTATTACCAACTAAAAGAGAATCACATTGAGTGTAATTTCTTGCTTTATCTGCTTTTCTTAAAAAAGATACATTCCCCCTGTAAGTATTCTGTGAATGACCTAGTGAAATGCCTTTTGATATAATTTTACTACGAGTATTTTTACCAATATGAGTCATTTTCGTACCCGTATCTGCTTGCTGATAGTTATTTGTTATTGCTACTGAATAAAATTCACCTATCGAATTATCACCTTTAAGAATACAGCTTGGGTACTTCCAAGTTACTGCTGAACCTGTCTCAACCTGTGTCCAAGATATTTTGCTATTTTTTCCTTTACATAAACCTCTTTTAGTAACAAAATTATATATTCCACCTTTGCCATCCTCATCTCCTGGATACCAATTTTGAACTGTTGAATATTTAATTTCTGCATTCTCAAGAGCAATAAGTTCTACATTAGCTGCATGAAGTTGATTAGAGTCTCTTTGTGGAGCCGTACAACCTTCTAGGTAACTTACATAACTTCCTTTATCTGCTATAATTAATGTCCTTTCAAACTGACCTGTTTCTTCTGCGTTTATTCTAAAATATGTAGATAGTTCCATTGGACATTTAACATTTTCAGGGATGTAAACAAAAGATCCATCTGTAAAAACAGCAGAGTTTAGTGCAGAATATGAATGATCACCCGGAGGAATTACAGAGCCAAGATATTTTTTTATCAATTCAGGATGTGTCTGAACCGCTTCACTAATTGAACAAAAAACTATTCCAAGTTTTTCTAATTCCCCCTTATAAGTTGTAGCTACAGATACGCTATCAAATACAGCATCTACAGCAACACCTGCTAAAACTTTTTGCTCCTCTAAGGGTATGCCTAGTTTGTTGTAAGTTTCTATTAACTTAGGATCTACTTCACTTAAATCTTTAGGTTTTTTTTCAAAACCTTTTGGCGCAGAGTAATAATATATGTCTTGGAAATCAATTTCAGGAAATTTTAAGTTTGCCCATTTAGGTTGAGGCATCTTCAACCATTTTTTATAGCAACTAAGTCTCCAAGAAAGCATCCATTCTGGTTCTTTTTTCTTTTGAGAAATAAATCTAATTATTTCTTCATTAAGACCTTTCTTTGGTCTTTCAGAGTCAATGTCAGTAACAAAACCATATTTGTATTTATCCTGAGCGTATTTATCTAATGTTTGAGATGTTTGAGTTTCCACAGTTATTCAAATAAGGATTTATTATAAAAAATCCAGTTTTTTCAACTAAAAATAGGTTAATTTAGAATAGATTCTAAATATTAAGTAATCCAACCACCCCCTAAAACCTGATCATTCTTATAAAATACACAGGCTTGACCCGGTGAAGTTGCTGATATTGACTCATTAAATAAAAAATATCCAGTATTTTTATCAATATTTAATATTCCTGGTATCTCACTCTGTGTTGAACGAATTTTAGCTGAGCACTCTAGTTGTGTATTTTTAATTCCATCTTCTAACAAATTTATATTTTTAAAAAATATTTTATTTTGTTGCAAACTTTCATATTCAGCAAGAACTATATAGTTTTGGTTTTTATTTACTTCTTTTACATAAAGAGGTTTATTTTGACCTCCGACACCAATTCCTTTTCTTTGTCCAACTGTGTAATTAGATATTCCTTTATGTTTACCTATTTTATTTCCATTTATATCAAATATATTACCTTCCTTATTTATATCAGGATTTACTTTATTGATAAGATCTCTATAAGAATTAGAAGTGACAAAACATATATCTTGACTATCAGGCTTATCACTAACAATTAAATTATAATCTTTTGCCATTTTTCGAATTTCTGACTTTAAATAGTTTCCAAGAGGGAAACGAACATAATCAAGTTGGTCTTGAAGAGTTGCAAACAAGAAATAACTTTGATCTTTTTTTTTATCCTTAGCCTTAAATAATTTAGATTTATTTAATCCACCTTTTCTAATAGCATAATGACCTGTAACTAGAGCATCTGCTTTTAAGTTTTTAGATTCATTTAAAAGATCAGTAAATTTTACAGTTTGATTACATTGAATACAAGGTACCGGAGTCTCTCCATTTGCGTAAGACTCTATGAAGTTATGTATTACTCCGTCATAAAATTTATCTTGATAATCGAAAACATAATGAGAAAAATCATATTGTTTTGCAACTTTAATGGCGTCATCTATATCTCTTCCTGCACAACAAGATTTAGAGTTGGAGCCATTTTTTTGATTATATAATTTTAGGGTTACTCCAATTACATTATACCCTTCTTTTATAAGCTTAACAGCTGCTACAGAACTATCAACACCTCCGGACATCGCTACAATAACCTTGGTATCTTTTTCTTTTTTATCAAAACCTAAAGAATTCATAATTTATGTTTATATATTTACAAAGTCGCTTAACTTCAATAATAGCTTTTAGTTAATGGTAGATTTATTAATTCCAGGTCCAGAGGGTAAAATTGAAGCAAAATATACCCATAATAATGATTCACAATCCCCTATTGCAATAATTTTGCATCCCGACCCTTCCAGAGGCGGAACAATGAATACTAAAATTGTATTTAGACTTTTCAAATTGTTTGTTAATAATGGATTTTCTGCAATAAGATTTAATTTTAGAGGCGTTGGAAAGAGTGAGGGAGTTTATGATGATGGTGAAGGAGAATTAAGTGACGCAGCCAGTGTTTTAGATTGGATACAACAATATAATACTAATTCAAAAATTTGTTGGGTTGCAGGCTTTTCTTTTGGAGCTTGGGTAGCAATGCAGCTATTAATGAGAAGGCCTGAAATTAATGGCTTTGTTAGTGTTTCCCCTCCAGCAAATATAAGGGATTTTAGTTTTTTAGCTCCTTGCCCATCTTCAGGACTTATAGTTCATGGAGATAAAGATAATATTGCATCATTTGACTCTTCAAAAATTTTGGCAGAAAAATTACAAAAACAAAAAAAAGTTGATATAAAATTCAAGCCTGTGAAGGGAGCAGATCATTTTTTTGAAAATTTTTCTGAGGATTTCAGTAATATTGTTGATAGTTACATTAAAGATAGTTTAAAATCTTAAACAGATTGAGACTTAAATGAAATTTAAATCAGAATTTTTAAAAGAAATAAAATCTCGAGGTTTTATATATCAATCAAGTGATATAGAAAAATTAGATAATTTAATTTCTAAAAAATATATTACTGCATACATTGGGTTTGATATTACCAATGATAGTCTTCATATTGGAAGTTTAGTACAACTTATGCTCTTAAACTGGTTAGATTATTTTAATCATAAAACAATTGCACTTGTTGGAGGTGGCACTACTTTAGTAGGAGATCCATCAGGAAAAGATAGTACCCGTAAAATTATGTCAGAAAATGAAATATTAAAAAATATTAAAAAAATTGAGAAAACATTTGGTCATTTTATTAATTTAAAAAAAGGAGGGTCAATAATAAATAATTATGAATGGTTAGCCGATTTAAATTATATAGATTTTTTAAGAGATATTGGTTCTAAATTAACACTAAATAAAATGTTAACTTATGAGTCAGTTAAGAATAGATTAGATAGAGAACAATCACTAACTTTTTTAGAATTTAATTATATGTTGCTGCAAGCATATGATTTTTATTATTTAAATAAAAATTATAACTGTGTACTTCAATTAGGTGGTTCTGATCAATGGGGTAATATTATAAATGGTATTGATCTTATTAGAAAATTATTAAATAAAAAAGCTTTTGCTTTAACTTCACCTCTAATAACCAACGCAGATGGTTCAAAAATGGGTAAAACTGAAAAAGGTGCCATATGGTTAGATGAAAAAAAACTTAAAAATTTTGATTTTTATCAATTTTGGCGAAATATTGATGATATTAACGTAGAGAAATTTTTAAAATTATTTACTAAAATAAAACTTGATGAGATTAAAAAATTATCTGAATTAAAAGGTGAAGAAATCAATGAAGCAAAAAAAATATTAGCCTATGAAGTAACTAAAATATGCAGAGGAATTAATGCTGCTAAAGAGGCAGAAGATATAGCAAATAATATTTTTAACAAAAAAACCAATGATGATAGATTAATAACCTATACGGTTAAAAAAAT
>CACIIL010000040.1 GCA_902586695.1 uncultured Alphaproteobacteria bacterium
TTTTAATCTCTCAGGACCATGATAAATAGCATAAGCCGCAGCAATAATTGCCAATAAAGCTTGAGCAGTACAAATATTGCTAGTTGCTTTTTCTCTTCGAATATGTTGTTCCCGAGTTTGAAGAGCCATTCTATAAGATCTTTTATTATTTCTATCAACGGACACACCAATTAATCGACCTGGAATTAATCTTTTAAATTCATCTTTTGTTGCAAAAAATGCTGCATGAGGCCCTCCAAATCCCATAGGGACACCAAATCGTTGAGTGCTGCCAATAACTATATCAGCATCATAAAAACCTGGTGATTTCATTATAACCATGCTCATTATATCAGCAGCAACTACACTGATAATATTCCTGGATTTATTATCTGAAATTAATTTATCGAGGTTTTCTATCTCACCATAAGTATCTGGATTTTGTATTAAACAACCAAAAGTATCTTCATTAGGATAACCGATAGTAATTTTTATTCCAAGAGGATTAGCTCTAGTTTTTAAAACAGATAAAGTTTGAGGATGGCAGCTATTTTGAATACAAAAAGTATGTTGTTTACTTTTTTTAATTTTATAGGCCATCATCATAGCTTCAGCTGCTGCAGTACTCTCATCTAATAAAGATGCATTTGCGATGTCCATACCAGTTAAATCAATAATCATTTGTTGAAAATTCATAAGCATTTCCAAGCGACCTTGGGACACTTCAGGCTGATATGGTGTGTATGCAGTATACCATCCAGGATTTTCCAAAATATTTCTTAAAATTACACTAGGGGTAATAGTATTATGATAACCAAGACCAATATATGTTTTTTTAAATTTATTTTTTAAAGATAATAATTGCATATTTACTTTATTGAAATCTTCAGACATGCCAGGTTTTAATTTTAACTTATCTGTAAATAAAATATGCTCAGGAACAGTTTTTTTAATTAATTCATCAAGACTTTTACAGTTAACAATTTTTAGCATAGCTGCAATATCATCATTTCGTGGTCCAATATGTCTGCTTGCAAATGAATTTATATTGATCATATTATTTATCCAAAAATTCTTTGTACTGATCCAATGTCATCAAATGATTTACTTGGGAGATATCTGAAACTTTTATTTTGAAAATCCAACCTTCATTTTCAGCGTCTTGATTGACAATCGATGCATCATTTGAGAGATTTTCATTTACTTCTAATACTTCACCATCAAGTGGTGAATAAATATCTGATGCCGCTTTAACAGACTCAATAACACAAAGTTCTTCTTTTGCCTTTACTTCTTTACCAACTGCTGGCAAATCAACAAAAACAATGTCACCTAAACTTTCTTGAGCATGATTAGTAATTCCTACAATTGCTATATCACCCTCTAATTTCACCCATTCATGTTCTTTGGTATATTTTTTCTCAGACATATTAATCTCCTTTTTTATAATTTTTTTTAACAAATGGAATTTTCTCAATTTGAATTTCTTCTAATTTATCACGAATATTCACATATAATTTTTCAGACATATCCAAAGTTTTATTGATATAACCTATGGCAATTGATTTTTTTAAAATTGGAGAATAACAGCCACTAGTAATTTTTCCAATTTTTTTATTATTTTCATTATGTAAAGTCATCTTAGCACGCAACATACTCTTATTTACAGGACTTAATCCAATTTTTTTAATTGATTGAGATGTATTTATTTCTTTTGATAATACATGAAAACAGTTTAAATTTTTATCATTCAGTCTGCTTTTATCTAAAGCCCATGATAAACCCGCTTGTATTGGATTAATTTCTTCATTGAGTTCATTACCATATAAACTAAGGCCCGCCTCCATTCTAAGGGAGTCTCTACATCCTAAACCACATAAAATTGTATTTTCATTTTGAATAATTTTTTGAACAAAATTTTCAGCTATAATATCCAATATAGATATTTCAAAACCATCTTCGCCTGTATAACCAGATCTAGAGATAAAAACTTTTGTATTTTCATATTCTAATATTGCAATATCTAAAAATTTCATTGAAGAGGCTAAGTTTAGCATTGAGTTAATCACTGAAAATGAATCTGGACCTTGTAAGGCAATCAAACATCTATCTTGAATGATTTTATAATTTAAAATTTTCTTTTCAAATATTGTATTAACAATTTTTTTTCTTGATGCATTATAAACAATGTAAATAAATTCCTCATCTTCAATTTTAATCTTTGATAACATAATATCATCAACAACTCCTCCATGTGAGTTTAAAATAAATGAATAGTGACACTTATTAAATTGCAATAGCTTAATATCTAGTGGAATATAAACCTCTAAAGCATGAATATTTTCGTTAGTAAGAGAAATTAAGATTTGCCCCATGTGTGAAACATCAAAGAGACCTGCATGAGTTCTGACATGAATATGTTCATTAATAATTCCATGTTTGTAATTTATTGGCATATTATAGCCTGCAAAAGGTACAAACTTAGCATTATTATTTTTGTGAAAATTATTTAAATAAATATTTTGTAGAGCTGCTTCAGTCAAAAATTCTCCTGTCTAAGCCCTCTCTGTATTTTTACCTGAGAGTTTTTACTCCTTCGGTAGAGAATAATCTCTTTTCCAGATTTTTATTTTAACGGTCCTTTTTGCCTGAGAGTTTCCGGGTCGTTGCTCCTTCGGCTCTGCGTATTAACAGAATCTCCCGTTGACAGTTATTTATACTTATTTCTTATAATATTCAATTAATTTAGAGGGATGTTATTAGAAATTTTAGATGATTGATAAAGCTCTGATAAATTTTCGTAAAGATCTCTAATTCTTTTTGCTTTTTCTAAAAGCTTTTCTTTATCTGGATTTTGTAATTTACTAATAGACTCTAGAATTGAATGACTTTTCCAGTAATAATTATCCTTAATATACTCACCATTATTAATATTAAAAACTTCTTTTAAAATTTTTAAATCATGAGGAATATTAAAACTAGACTCTGTATCTGAATAAGGAAAAAAATAATAAAAATTATCAAAGCCACACCATGTAATTGCTGATAAACACATTGAGCAAGGCTCATGCGAGCTTATGAATAAATATTCTTTGGGATTTAAATTTTTGGATTTAAAAAAATTAATAATTGTTGAAATTTCTCCATGAAACAAAGGATTTTCTGTCTCATTATTTGTGCCAGATATAGTAAAACTTAAATCATCTTTTTTTATTATAAAAGCTCCAAAAATTTTATTACCTTTAGAAACAGATTTTTTAGTGTCTGGGATAAGTTCGTCTAGAAACAAATCAAGAATTATCTCATATTTTAAAATAGACACAAAAACGCTTTATATTAAAAAATTTGATTTGGATAAAAAAAAAGACCCAGCAAGCTAGGTCTTTTTTATGTATCGTGCATTTCCTCCCGATACAAACCAAATAAAGTTTCCCTTATTTAATTTGCTTACTACCTTTGCGTGTAATAAGTGATTTTAATTTACTTTGTAAAAAAATAATTATCAAACAAAAAAAACATTAATTTAATTTTATTGTGAATATGTATGTTGATAAGTTGTTAAAAATTATCTTATTGGTTTATCTAAATTCACTTGTATACTTAATTTATACTCACGATACAAAGTAAAAAAACTTGCAATTAATATTAAAGATAAACCCGCAAAACCAGTAATGGTTAAATAATCATTCCAAATAAAGTAACCAAAAAGAATTGACCAAATAATTAAACTATATTCATATGGTGCAATAGTTGATGGAGAGCCAATGCGATATGCTCCAAATAAAGAAAAGAAACCAATAACACCCGTAAATCCAATGATTATGAGTATTGCAAGAAAGTACAAACTAGGTATTTCCCAAGACATGAGAACAAATTTGTATTCTGTAACTTGATGAGAGCTAAAAATGATATTTTGCATTACAAAATAAATAATAATTGAAAATAATATAGCTGATAAATATGTGTGAATTATTTGAGTGAATAATGAATCCTTATCAGATGTTTTTTTTTGTATGACAACAGTAAACGCATAAAAAAAAGCACATAATATTGGAAATAAACTGTAAATATTAAAATCATTAAAATCTGGATTCAAAACTAAATATACACCAAAAAAACCAATAATAATTGCGCACCATCTGTAGATACCTACTCTTTCTCCAATAATAAATTTAGAAAAAATTGTAACAAAAAAGGGACTAATAAAAAAAAGAGTTACAGCTTCAGGTAATGAAATTTTTGATAAAGAAAAATAATATAGGCTAAAACCTAGAAAAAAACCTGAAACTCTTAAAATACTAATTAATGGATAATGAGTTTTGAATACAAGTTTAATTTTTTTAAATTTACAATAAAAAAAGATAACTGAAAACCCAACTATAGATCGTACTATATAAATTAAATAAATGTTAATTGAGTCAGATATAAGTTTGATTAGGGCATCTTGTATAGAAAATACAAACATACCTAATATTATTAAAACAATTGCTTTTATATTATTATCTAGTGTCATGATATTTTAATGAATGTTATAAAGTTTTGATAATGAAACAAAAGAGATTATTTAATGTAATAGGAATAATGACTGGAACATCAATGGATGGCATTGACATATCTTATGTTTCGACTGATGGAATTAAAAAA
>CACIIL010000041.1 GCA_902586695.1 uncultured Alphaproteobacteria bacterium
ATGAAAGAATTATAAAAAATTTATCTGAGATATATTTTCCTAAATTTAAACTTTTGGTTACTGGTGATGGAAGAGTTAACAAGGGTGTGCAAGAAGTTTTAAAATTTACAAATATAAAAAAAGTTTCAAAAAAAGAATTTTTAGAAAGAGATTTTGAAAATCCAGTTTATTGTAATTTAGATACAAAAGATTATGTTTCTCACAAATCAAAAAAACCATTTGATCTAAAACATTTTATTGAATTTCCAAAAGAATATGAATCCACAACTTTTGACTATTTAAAAGTAAGTGATCTTTATATTAGTGCACATTATTGGGATCCAAGCTCACCCAAAATTTTTACTAAAAAACAAATAAAACAATTTTCAAATCTAAAGATTATTGGCGATGTGACATGTGACGTTGACGGATCTATACCCACTACTATCAAATCTACAACAATTGAAGAACCTAATTTCTATTTAAACACAGAAACATTTTCAGAAATTGATAAATTTGATAGTGATCTGGCCGTAATGGCGGTAGACAATCTACCTTCTGAATTACCAAGAGATTCAAGTACTGAATTTGGAAATGGCATAGTAAATGAAGTTATTCCATATATTTTAGGAAAAGATGATGGAAGAATTTTAAATTCTACTATTGCTGATAAAGGTCGTTTTTTAGAAAAGTATACTTATTTGAATGAATATATTAAGTCTTAAATGAGTCTAACAAAAAAAAATTCAACTCTAATTAAATCTAAAGAAACATTTAAGATAATAAGTGATTTTTTACCAAGTGGAGATCAACCGGCTGCTATAAAATCTTTAGTTAAAAACCTAAATGAGAATGAAAATGAACAAGTTCTTCTTGGTGTAACTGGCTCAGGAAAAACTTTTACTATGGCTAAGGTAATTGAAAAAATGCAAAGACCAACTCTGATTATGGCTCCAAATAAAACTTTGGCAGCTCAACTTTATGGTGAAATGAAAAGTTTATTTCCAAATAATGCTGTTGAATATTTTGTTAGTTATTATGATTATTACACGCCTGAGGCATATGTTCCCAAAAGTGATACTTTTATTGAAAAAGAATCATCTATTAATGAACAGATAGATAGACTACGTCATTCAGCCACTAGATCACTAGTAGAGAGAAGGGACACAATAATAGTAGCATCTGTATCATGTATTTATGGAATTGGATCTGTAGAAGCATATTCATCAATGTCATTTACTTTAGAGAAAAATGAACAGATTAATAGAGATATTATAATTAGAAAACTAGTAGAGCTACTTTACAAACGTAGAGATATGGACTTTAGACGAGGTAGTTTTCGTGCAAAAGGAGATATATTGGAAATTTTTCCATCACACCATGAAGACAGATCATGGAGGATTTCTTTTTTTGGTGATGAAATTGAAAAAATATCTGAAATCGATCCACTAACTGGAGAAACTCTAGGCGATCTTGAACAAATACGAATATTTGCTAATTCACACTATGTCACTCCAAAGCCTACTATAAAAAAAGCATTAGTTCAAATTAAAGACGATCTAAAAAAACAACTTATTGTATTTGAAAATGAAAAAAAACTATTAGAACGCCAACGTTTAGATGAACGAACAACATTTGATTTAGAAATGATAGAAACAACTGGTAGCTGTAGTGGTATTGAAAATTATTCAAGATATCTCTCAGGTAGGCAGCCTGGAGAACCTCCACCAACACTTTACGAATATATACCTGAAGATGCTCTTTTATTTATTGATGAAAGCCATATTACATGTAGTCAGATATCAGGTATGTATAAAGGAGACTTTTCAAGAAAATCTACTTTATCACAATATGGTTTTAGATTACCAAGTTGCATTGATAATAGACCTTTAAAAAGAGAAGAATGGGATGCTATGAGGCCTCAAACGATCTTCGTTAGTGCAACACCTGGTGATTATGAGTTGGAAAAAACAGGTGGAGTTTTTGTTGAACAAGTAATTAGACCAACAGGATTAATTGATCCACCAATTGAAATACGATCTACTAAACATCAAATTGATAATTTAATTGATGAATGTAAATTAACAATTTCAAATGGTTATAGAGTAATCATAACTACATTAACAAAAAAAATGTCTGAAGATTTAACTGAATATATGCATGAAGAGGGCTTAAAGGTTCGTTATTTACACTCAGACATTGATACACTCGAACGTGTAGCTATTATAAGAGATTTAAGATTAGGAGTTTTTGATATCTTAATTGGTATTAATCTTTTAAGAGAAGGTTTGGACATACCTGAATGTGCTCTTATGGCAATACTAGATGCAGATAAAGAAGGTTATCTTCGATCTAAAACAAGTTTGATACAAACTATTGGAAGAGCAGCACGCAATGTAGATAGTAAGGTAATTATGTATGCAGATACAGTTACCAAAAGTATGAAAGAGGCAATTAATGAAACAGAAAGAAGACGAGAAAAACAATTATTATATAATAAAAAGAATAAGATTACTCCACTTAGTATAAAGAAAAATATTGAACAGATTTTAGAAAACACTGCTGAACAAGATCATGTAACGGTAGAGATTGAAAATGCTAAAGAATTAGTTGGAAAAGATTTAAATAAACATATTAAACATCTTGAAGATAAAATGAATACTTTTGCATCAAAATTAGAATTTGAAGATGCTGCAAGGATACGTGATGAAATAAATAGACTTAAAGCAAAAGAAGTTGGATTGTCTGATAAAATATTAAAATTTAAAAAAAAATAAATGGAAATTTTATTTAACGTTCAAGGCTCAACTGGGATCATTACCTTAAATAGACCAAAAGCACTTAATGCTCTAAATTTAAATATGGCTGTAAAATTTGCAAATAAATTAAAAGAATGGGAAGAAAATAATAAAATTAAAAGAGTGCTATTAAAAGGTGAGGGAAACCATTTTTGTGCTGGAGGAGATGTAAAAA
Organism: uncultured Alphaproteobacteria bacterium; assembly: GCA_902586695.1. Classification (GTDB taxonomy): domain Bacteria; phylum Pseudomonadota; class Alphaproteobacteria; order HIMB59; genus CACPNW01. The sequence continues at coordinate 2,953 of CACIIL010000041.1, forward strand.
GTGTACATTTGTCAGGTACTTTTTCAGAATTAAAACGTGAATTTTTTTTAAAAGAATATTCTCTTAACTTACAAATTAAAAACTTTTCAAAACCTTATTTATCTATTTGGAATGGTGTAGTAATGGGTGGAGGTGTAGGTTTGTCAATTTACGGTGATTATAGAATTGTAAATGAAAGTACTAAGTTTGCAATGCCTGAGACTTCCATTGGTTTTTTTCCAGATGTTGGAGGAAGTTATTTTCTCTCAAAACTTGATAGTAATATTGGAAAGTATTTAGGACTAACAGGGGAAGTTATAATGTGTGATGATTTATTAAATTTTGGACTTGCCACACACTATTGTCCTGAAAATAAAATAGATGATTTAATTGAAAATTATATCCTTGATGGATCAATAACTAAATACGAAAAAACAACTAACACTTTTTTTTCAAATGAAAAATTAGATTTTATAAATAAAAATTTTAGTGGAGATATTTATAAAATTTTCAATAATATAGAAACTGAAAATGAAGAAAATTTATTAATCGATAAACTTAAGAGCAAATGTCCAATGAGTTTGGCAGTTACTGCTATGCTTATTAAAGATTCTAATAATAAAACATTAAAAGAATGTTTAGAACTAGAGTATAGATTAAGTCAAAAAATGACTAATAGACATGATTTTGCAGAGGGAATTGAAGCAGTTTTAATTAAAAAACACCACAGCCCAAAATGGCAACCATCATCAATAAAAGAAATAAATAAATATGATTTAGAAGATTTA
>CACIIL010000042.1 GCA_902586695.1 uncultured Alphaproteobacteria bacterium
AGTCGGAGGTTGGTCAAATTCAATAGAACCTCTCTTTGAAGTTAAATCAAATAAATTTCCATCCAAAAGTTTTGTGGACTTTCAACATGATGTAACTGCTGAAGATGTAAGATTAGCACACAGAGAAGGCTTTATTTCTGTTGAACACCTTAAAAGATACACAACTTTAGGCATGGCAAATGATCAAGGAAAAATGGGTAATATAATTGGTTTGTCATTAATGGCTGAACAGTTAGATAAAACGATACCAGAAGTAGGAACAACAGTTTTTCGTCCACCTTACACTCCAGTAACGATAGGTGCTTTGACAGGTAGAAATGTTGGAAAACATTTCAGACCTTTAAGAGTAACTCCAATGCATCAATGGAATATTGATCACGGAGCAAAAATGATTGAAGTTGGTTTATACCAAAGACCTTGGTACTATCCTAAAAAAAATGAGACACTAAGTGACTCCTACATTAGAGAAACCAAAATTGTTAGGAAAACAGTTGGTATTTGTGATGTAACATCGCTGGGTAAAATTGCAATACAAGGACCTGATGCAACTGAATTTGTGAATCGTATTTACACAAACCCTTTTGCTAAACTTCCTTTAGGAAAGGCACGTTATGGAATTATGTTGCGAGATGACGGCATCGTAATGGATGACGGAACATCATGGAGACTTGGAGAGAATGAATACTTTATGACTACATCAACTGCAGCAGCAGCAAAAGTTATGTCATGGCTAGAAGAATTACTTCAAACAAGATGGACAGATTTAAAAGTGAATGTAACTAGTGTTTCTGAACAATGGGCAGGTGCAGCAATTGCAGGACCTAAATCTAGAAACGTGTTGAGTGAATGTGTTTTTGATCCAAGTGAAATTACAAACGAAAATTTGCCTTTCATGGGAGTTTTAGAAACTAAACTTAAGGAGGGCACACCTTGCAGAATTGTAAGAATAAGTTTTTCAGGTGAACTTGCTTATGAAATGTATATTGAGTCTGATTATGCTAATGGAATGATGGATATATTATGGGAAAGTGCCCAAAAATATGATGGATGTTTATATGGTCTAGAAGCATTAGGAGCATTAAGAGTTGAAAAAGGTCATGTCACTGGAGCGGAACTTGACGGAAGAGTAACAATTGATGATGCAGGATTAGGAAAAATGGCATCAACAAAAAAATCCTATATTGGAAGTGCGATGCGCAAAAGAGGAGTTCTAAATGCAGATGATAGAGAAATATTAGTTGGATTTTTTCCGATAAATGAAAAAGAAACTTTTAATGCTGGAACAATTGTTTGTGAAAAAGATAATATTAAAGGTCAAGGTGTGGGCCGTATTACATCAGTTACCCATTCACCAGAGTTAGGACATTGGATTGGTATTGGGTTTGTAAAAGGAGGTCTTGAAAAATGGAAAGGTATCACATTGATAGGTGCTGATCCTATACGAAATAAACAAATGCAGATAAAAGTTGTATCCCCTCATATGATTGATCCAGAAGGTAAGAGAATGTATGCTTAATAGAAACTCAGCAATTATAGAAAGTTATAATGTTGGAAAATATCCTTTTGAAGACAAAATTGAAATTATGCTTTCTGAAAACCGCAATCTTATCATTCAGCAAATTGCTGGATGGCCTGATGATATATCAAGCATAGAAAAGTTTTTTTCTGAACAATTAGGATCTCAAAAAAATATTGATTTTAATAGTGGAGAAATTCTAAAAAACAATTCACTGTGGAGAATGGAACCTTCTAAATGGTGGCTATTGGGTGGTACTATTAATTTACCAGAGAATTTAGGAACATCACTTGAGCTATCACACGCTTTTACTTCAATTTCGATTGAAGGTGAAAAAAGTGATATTTTTATTAATAGACACTTACCTCTTGATCTACGATTAGATAATTTTCCAATAAATTCATCAGCAAGTTCTGCAATTCATCATGTTAGTGTTAAACTCTTTAGGCTTAGTGAAAAAGAATTCAAACTTTTTATCCCTAGAGGTTTTGCTCTATCTATCTGGGAAATTTTACTTGAAACAGCTTCTCAATTTGGATACGAAATAAAAGACAGTTAAACTTATTAGACATTATTCTCTTTACATATTAAACAATTGTTTATGATTTTTCCTAAAGAAGAATATTTATCAAGATTATCGAAAGTTAAAAAAACAATGGATCAAAAAAATATGGATGTAATCATCCTAACTGATCCATCAAATATGCATTATCTAACAGGTTATGATGGCTGGTCTTTTTATGTCCCTCAGGGAATAATTGTGGCTTTAGAAATGAATGAACCTATATGGTTTGGAAGAAGACAAGATTCTAAAGGAGCAAAGGTAACAACTTATCTTCAAGATAAAAATATCATTTATTATCCTGAAGATCTAATTCAATCACCACCAACACATCCTTATGATTTTGTTTCATCTTTTATTCATGAAAATAATTGGGCAAATAAAAATATCGGCGTTGAAATGGATGCATATTATTACACTGCAGAAAATCATTATAGATTAACATCAACCCTTCCTAATGTTAATTTTAGTGACGCAACACTTTTAGTGAACTGGATAAGATTAATTAAGTCTGCAAATGAAATAACTTATATGAAGGAGGGCGCTAAACTTGTTGAAGCTGGAATGAAAACAGCATATGAAAATATCAAGCCTGGAGTTAAGCAGAGTTATGTTGCAGGAAAAATTCAAAATAGTCTAATTGGTGGAAATGAAGAAATAAATATAGGTGGAGAATATGCGGGTTTAACGACTATTTTAGCAAGTGGAATCTCAGCATCAGCTTCACATTTAACACCCAAAGATAATGTATTTAACAATAATGAGGGCACCATTATTGAGCTAGCGGGAGTTAAGAATCGATATCACTGTCCCTTATCTAGAACTGTTTATTGCGGGAAGCCGGACTCAACAACTTCAGATACAATGAAAATTACCAATGAAGGAGTAGAGAAAGCGATCTCTGTTACTAAACCAGGAAATACAGCTAATGATGTTGCAGTTGCCTTTTGGTCAGTCTTAGAAAAATATGGTATCGAAAAAGACTCGCGTCTTGGTTATGCTATAGGAGTTGGTTATCCGCCTGATTGGGGAGAGCATACCATGTCTATAAGAAAAAAAGATATGACAGTTTTGCGTCCTAATGTAACTTTTCATATGATTGCAGGAATGTGGATGGATACTTGGGGTTTGGAAATAAGTGAATCAATTAACGTAACAGACAACGGTTGTGAGCTTTTATGTAATTTATCAAGAGAACTTCATCTTGTATAAATTTAATCATTAGCATCACCTCCACCAGCGCCCTTTTCTCTAGAAACTTCTGATTCAGGAACATAAGTTCTAAAAGCTAAATCTGAAATTTCATCCCAACTAGACTGATTTGGACTTAGTCCATTAGATAAATTTTTATTAAGGATATTATAATTTAAAGACTCTCCTTTATCGGATATCTGAAATTCTTTTCTAGATAAGTTTAAATGAAAATTTGGGCAGTA
>CACIIL010000043.1 GCA_902586695.1 uncultured Alphaproteobacteria bacterium
CCAAATCCTCCACCAGCTGTTCCAATTTGACCAATCATACATGCAAGCGTAATACCCATCCACAAAGGTTGTTCTCCTCTTGATGCTCTTTGCAAGCTCCAAGACATAGAAATCATAGTTTTTTTTGTAGTTAATTTTTTAGCTAAATTATTAATTTCTTTTATTGGTATATTTGTAATATTTGATGCCCATTCTGGAGTACATGGTGGATTATTTTTTTTTCCCAAAACATATGAAGCAAATTCATCAAATCCTACTGTATATTTTTTTATGAAATCTTTATCATAAGAATTATTAACAATCATTATGTAAGCAAGACTTAGCATCAAAGCCGTGTCTGTATTTGGTCTAATTGAAATATGCTTAGCATTCAAAAATTGAGGGGAATCATTTTTCAATGGACTAATATTGATAAATTTTGTTCCTCCATTCAAACATTTTTTCATACCTTTTTTTGTTATGTGTTTTCCAACTCCTCCAGATGAAACTTTTGAATTTTTTAGAGGCATACCTCCAAACATTACTATAAGTTCACAATTTTCAGATAAGGCATTCCATGAATTATGCTCATCTAATGTTGAATACAAATCTAAACCAATAATATGAGGCAGAATTGTTTGTGCTGCAGCATAAGAATAACTTTGATATGAAGAACTAAAACCACCAAACATATTAAAAAAGCGATTAATTTGACTTTTTGCATGATGAAATCTACCTGCACTAGCCCAACCATAAGAACCAGCATAAATTGAAGAATTACCATATTTATTTTTTGTTTTTAAAAGTTCGTTAGCAGCAATATCTAAAGCTTCATCCCAAGACATTGGAATAAAAATATCTTTACCTCTTTCAACATCACATGGCCCTCTATTCTTTAACCAACCTTTTCTAATATATGGTTGTTTTATTCTTAAATTATCTGTTGCTGCTTCAATTAAACCTAATCCAAACTTTGTTGGAGAAGAATCTTTTTCCCAATAATCTAATGAAATATTTTTATCTTGATCTTGATTAACTTTATATGTTCCCCAGTGTGTACTAATATATTTTGACATTCTTTAATCTATTTTTAACCCTAAACCTTTTTCTTCTGATATTTTAAAAGTATACCTTGCTATTGCTGTATCCTGAACACCTGTTCCTGTTAAATCTGCTACTGTTACATCATTATTATTTCTTCTTCCTAAATTTGGATTAATTATTATTAAACCAGCTTTAATTGCGTGATTTAATTCTCCTAAAATAGAAGTTTGAGACTGACTATCTGGAATATATATATCGCACTCCTTAATAATTTTAGGATCTAATTCATTTTTCAACTCTGCATCTGATCCCATTGCAGTAATATGTAAACCTTTTTTCAACCATTCTGATTTAATAATTGCTGATTTACTTGGTGTAGTAGTTATTAAAATTTCTGAAGAATTAACTGTTTCCTCAGGTGATTTACAGACATTAATCTTAATATTAATTTTCCCTTTAAGATTTTCAACAAAAGTTTTGGTTTTTTCAAAGTCCCTTGACCACACATAAGCAGACTTTATGTTTCTAACGAGTAATAATGCTTCAAGTTGCATCTTAGCCTGAATACCTGCACCAATGATTCCTACTGTAGATGAGTCTGGGTTTGATAAATGTTTTGCTGCAATTGCACCAGCAATAGCTGTACGTACATCTGTTAAATACCCTTTATCAAGCAATACTGATTTTAAAATACCAGTTTTTGAATCTAACAAAAGCATTAAACCATTGCTAGATGGAAGACCTAATTTTTGGTTATTAAAAAAACCTGACGCAACCTTAATAGCATAACTGTCTAAACCTTCTATGTAAGCAGCCTTAACATCAGACTCTCCATGATATTTTTCAATATCAAGTCTTAAAACTGGAGGCATTGTTGTTTTTCCCAAAGCTAAACTTTTAAAAGCATCTTCAATAATAGGAATAAGTACATGATTAAATTCAACACAGCTTTTTATTTCTTTAGCATTTAGTATTATTGTCATGAAATTATTTTATTAAATAAACTTGTCTCAATATTACCTCCACATATCAAACAAATAATATTTTTTCCAAGATGAGATGATAAATTATCTTTTACTACCATAACACTGGTTGCTGCAGCTCCTTCTGTTACAATTCTATGTTCAGTAAAATTTAATTTTATACCTTCTGCAATCTTATCTTCGCTAACTAAAACAAAATCATCTATATTTTCCTTAGCAATATTAAAAGTATACTTATTATTTAGCCCTATACTACCACCTAAACAATCTGCGAGTGTTTCTAATTCCTCTACATCTACTGGTTTTCCTTTTTTAAGACTTTCATACATAGAGGGTCCTCTTTCCATAGAAACACCTATTACTTTAATACTAGGTTTTTGTAATTTTAAAGCAAGTGCAATTCCACCAATTAAACCTCCTCCAGAAGTAGGAATAATTACAGTATCAACTTCAGGAAAATCACTAAGCATTTCCAATCCTGTTGTCCCTTGACCTATAATTACATCTTCATCATCAAAAGGATGTACGAGAGTTATATTTTGTTTTTCAGAAACATCTCTAGCATGTAAATCTGCTTCATCACTATTTTGTCCTACTATTTCTACATTAGCTCCCAAGGCTTCAATGGCTAATTTTCTGTAATCTGGAACCATAGAAGACATATAAATAGTTGATTTTATCCCTAATAAACTTGAAGCAAATTCTAAAATTATTGGTGAAGTTCCAAAATGTTCCAGCTCAGAAACTAAAAAAGCTATTGAAGAGGCTCAAACTGCTTTTCTCAAATGGAGAGATAAAACTGCAAAAGAAAGATCTTTAATATTGCAAAAATGGGCGAGGTTAATTGAAAAGAACGTTGATGATTTAGCAAAAATTATGACAGTTGAGCAAGGTAAACCTTTGGCTGAAGCAAAAGGTGAAATTTTGATGGGTGTTACATATATTGATTTTTATGCTGAAGAAGGAAAAAGAGTTTATGGAGATGTCATTGCTGACCCAATGCCAGATAGAAGAATCATAGTAATTAAACAACCGGTAGGTGTAGTTGGTGCAATTACTCCATGGAATTTTCCAAGTACTATGATAACCAGAAAGTGCGCACCTGCTTTAGCTGTTGGATGCACAGTAGTAATTAAGCCAGCAAGTCAAACACCATTTTCTGCTTTGGCTCTTGGTATTTTAGCAAAAGAAGCTGGGTTTCCTGATGGAGTAATAAATATTATCACTGGATCAGCAAGTGAAATTGGAAAAGAATTAACTGAAAACCCATTAGTAAGAAAGATATCGTTCACAGGATCAACAGAAGTTGGCAAAATTTTATTAAAGCAAAGCTCTTCTACTGTTAAGAAAGTTTCAATGGAGTTAGGAGGTCATGCTCCTTTTGT
>CACIIL010000044.1 GCA_902586695.1 uncultured Alphaproteobacteria bacterium
TAACAAATTGTTTAAAATATATTTTAATCAATCAGTCTATTATTCTTTTTTTAATCATATTTTTAAATTTAATTGAATTAACAAGAATAATAGAAAATGATAATAAGAATATTTATAGTTTTGTATTTTTAAGTATTCTGAAAATTCCTACTATAATTAACGAAACAAGTCCATTCGTAGTAATTATTTCAACTGCTTTTTTATTTAGATATTTGATTAATTACAATGAGTTAATATCAATGAGAAATCTGGGATTTTCTATATTTGATATTTTTCTGCCTATAACAATAGGTGTGCTTATATATGGATTAATCATTTTAATATTTCTTAATCCTTTAGCTGCAGTATCTGAAATTAAAATTGATAAGTTTTTAAATAATAAAAATGAAAATACTTATTCAATTAATTTTTCAGAAAATAGTTTATGGATTAAAAATAAAAGTTTTGACGATAAGATATATTATATTAATATTGAAGAATTTGATCTTCAAAAAATGTCAGCTAAAAATATAAATATATTATCAATTAAAAATAATGATAATGAATTTTATCATTCAAAAAAAGGAATTATTAATCAAAAAAAAATTTTATTAAATAATGTTAATTATTTTGACGTTTCTAATGATAATTATAAATTCATCGATGAAATGCACTTAGATTTAAATTTTACTAAAGAAAATATATTAAGCTCAATAATAAATTATAAAAATATTCCATATTATAAATATATAAATCATATTAAAACATTAAAAAAATTTAATCTATATACTTCACTTATAAGCTTACATTATTTATCCGAAATTCTGAAACCATTCTTTATGATTCTTTTATCATTTGTTGTAATGGGTTTTTCTGCGAAATATAAAAGAAATGAAAGTTTTTTTAGAGTATTATTTATAGCAGTATTGTTGGGATTTTTATTTTTTATTTTTAGGGAATTAATTAATAAATTTACATTATCTTTTGATGTAAATTTTATTTATTCATATTTAATTATTTTTACTATTCCTTTCTTAATTGGATTATATAAAGTCATACAAATAGAAAATGACTAATTTATTAGTAAGAAGATTCATAATTATAATAACATTTTTTTTATTTTTAACTTCTACCAAACATAATTATGGTCAAGAATTATTAATTTTTGCTGATGATATTTCTTATGATAAAAACGAAAATCTAATTGCAAAAGGTAAAGCAAAAGTAATAAATGGAGATAAAATTATTACATCTGAACTAATAATTTATTCAAAAACTAAAGAAGAAATAACATTGCCTCTAGAATTTAATTTTAAAGATGAAAATAATAACTATTACTATGGATCAAATGGTTTTTTTAAAAAAAATCTTGATTACGGAAATATTAATGATGTTAAAATTCTACTAGAAGATGGTTCAAGAATAGTAGGTAAGAAAGCAAAAAGGATTAAAAACATAGATTTGATTACTAAAGCTGTATATTCACCATGCAATAGTCGAATTAAAATTTCAAATTTTCTTTGTCCGATCTGGCAGCTAGAAGGTGAGAAAATGCTTCATGATTACGATACTTTATTTTTGTATCAAAAACACACAAAAATGAGAGTGTTAAATTTACCTGTATTTTATTCACCATATTTAGTTACACCTTCACCATTAAGAAAAGACAGAAAAAGTGGTTTTTTAACACCATCTGTTAATTTATTCTTTTTTGACACTAAAATTTCTCAATCAACTTCATTACCTTATTATTTTAATATATCAGAAGATAGAGAACTCACGTTCACTCCAACAATAAATTATGGTGGTGGTATTGATTCATCTCAAAGATTTAATTTTGATTATAATCAAATAATTTCAGGTGGTTATTTAAGTACAAATTTGACAGTTGATTCAACTTTTGAAAATGAAAATAGTGATAAATGGTTAAAAGAAGGAAGTATAATTAATAATCTTAATACTAATTTAAATGAAAAATTTAATTTAAATATTACATCTGCATTACAAACTTCTAAAGATTATATACAGCAGGTAAATCCAAATGATGAGTTAAGTTATGCCAGTTCATTAACTTCATCTTTAGAAATAAATGGTTACAATCTCAATAAAATAGATGATAGATTGAGATTAAATATATCAACATATCAAATTAATCAAAATAATGAAGACAACAAAACAACTCCAACGATACTACCTTTTGCAACTTACAATACAGGGAGTTACGAGCTTAAAAATAAGGTTAAATATAATAATAATTATGAATTTTATAATATTTTTAGAGATGTTCCAACTGATATTCATTCTAAAAGTCAAAGAAAATTATCATCTACGATTTCATTAAATAAAGAAACTATAGATTATGGAAGTAAAATTAATTTCAGAGCTAATGTTTATAATCAACTTTTTGATACTGAAAATAAAAAAATAAATGGAAATTTTCAAAGCAGTACATATTTTAGATCTTTTCCGATAATAGGACTAGACATATCTACACCTTTTAGATTTAAATCTGATAATAATAATTTAATTTATACGCCACAAATATCATTTGTAGTATCTCCAGGTATTTCGAATAGTGAAAAAATTTCTAATGAAGACTCTTCAGTTAATTCATATACAATAGAAAACAATAATTCATTAAATCGATTTACTGGTACAGATAAACTGGATAATTCTAAGAGATTAAATTTAAGTTTTAATATAAATAATGAATATTTAGGAGCTTCTTTTCTTCAATCTTACGAATTTACTGACAATAGTAATTATCATTATTCACAAGGTAATGAAAAAAAATTAAGTGATTTTTTAGGCATTATTTCAATATCAAAGGATAATATAAATAGTAATTATGATTTTAGATATGATTCTAATGAAAATTATTTAAAGAGTCAGAAACTAAATTTAGGATATAATTCATACATAGGAAATTTTGATTTTAATTATTTAGATCAAAAAAGCAAAGTTGATGAAATTATCGTATCAGATTTAGAAACTTTAAATTATGAATTTAAATCAAAAAAAATTAATAAATTTTCTGAGATTTCTTATTTTGGTCTATATGATTTAAAAAATGAAATAAATACAGAAAGTGGTGTTTCATATAGTTATTTTGATGAATGTTTTGGTGTCAATATTGACTTTAAAAGGAATTCATATACCGAAGATAATTTGAAACCCCAAGATATTTTAACAGTAATGTTTTCATTCAAAAATGTAGGATCTTATAAATCGACTAATCTTGCAGTTTCTGAAAATGATAAACAAGATATAGAATGGGAAAATATAAGTTTAGACAATGATCTTTTTAATTAAAATATTTTTATTAACTATTATTATTAATCTTAATTCGTATGTAACAGCA
>CACIIL010000045.1 GCA_902586695.1 uncultured Alphaproteobacteria bacterium
TATCATATTCTTCTATTGAAGAAGATAAAATTGTTATTTGATAATCACTATGACTACCGGTTAAACGATGTACTTCGATTATTTGATCATATTTATTTACAACTTTTACAAAATTTTTTAACCATAGTTCTGTATGGTTTTGAATAGAAATAGACAAAAAAACAGTAATAGGTAAATTGATTTTTTTATTATTTATAATAATAGACTTTGATATTATAACCTTATCTTCTTCTAATTTTTTAATTCTATTCCAGCATGGAGTTGTTGATAAACCCACTTTTTTTGACAATTCTGAAAGAGGTTGAGAAGAATTCTTTTGAAGCTCTTCTAGAATTTTTTTATCGGTACTATCCATTCTTAAAAATATAATTATAACAGAAAATTTTTCTATAAAATAGCATATATATGAAATTAAAAGAAATTTATACTTTTTTTTATATTATTTTTAAAAAATTATTCTATTAGAAAATAACGGTATTTGATTTTCAGATTGTACACCGTTGAACAAAAAACTGTACTAAAGAGAAAGGAATTAACATGACTACTAAATCTCAACACCCAGAGACAATAGCTCTACATGGTGGATCATATAGAAAAGATGACACTACAAATTCTGTTGCTGTTCCTATTTATCAAACAACTAGTTATCAATTTAATAATCAAGAACATGCTAGTAATTTATTTTCATTAAAAGAACTTGGCAATATTTACACTAGGATTATGAATCCAACTACATCTATTCTTGAGGAAAGATTAGCTCAACTAGAAGGTGGATTAGCTGCTGTAGCAGTTTCTTCTGGACAAGCAGCTTCAGCTTTAGCAATACAAAATTTATGTAAATCAGGTGATAATATTATTTCTTCAACTGATTTATATGGAGGAACCTGGAATCAATTTGAAAATACTTTTAAAAATATGGGAATTGAAGTTAGATTTGCTAATCCAAAAGATCCCATGTCTTTTGTTGAACTATCAGATAATAAAACTAGAGCTTTTTATGCAGAAACATTACCAAATCCTAAACTTAATGTTTTTCCTATTGAAGAAGTTGCAATATTAGGTAAAAAAATAGGTATACCTCTTATAGTAGACAATACTGCAGCACCAATAACATGTAAGCCAATTAAACATGGTGCAGCTATAGTTATTCATTCTTTAACTAAATGGATTGGTGGGCATGGCAATTCAATTGGTGGAGTAATAATAGATGCTGGTAATTTTGATTGGGCTAAATTTCCAGAAAGACAACCATTATTTAATCAACCAGAACCCAGTTATTGGGATTGGGTATTAAGTAAAGTTGTTCCAGAAGTACTTGGAGCAAATATTACTTTTGCTGTAAGAGCAAGGTTTGTTTTACTAAGAGATTTAGGTTCAGCATTATCACCAACAAATGCCTTTAATTTTATACAGGGTTTTGAAACTCTACCTCTAAGATTTAAACAACATCAAGATAATGCAGAAAAAGTAGCAGATTTTTTAAATAATAATAAAAATGTTAATCGTGTAATACATCCTAAATACCAAAATGGTATTTACAAAGAACGAGCTAATAAATATTTAAAAAATGGGAACGGTCCTCTTGTCGGTTTTGAATTAGATGGTGGTTTAGAAGCTGGTAAAGCTTTTATTGATAATTTAGAGCTTATTTATCATGTTGCTAATATTGGCGATGCAAGGACTCTTGCAATTCATCCTTCTTCCACAACACATTCTCAACTGAATACAGAAGATCAGTTACGTGCCGGAGTAACGCCAGGATATGTGAGATTATCAGTTGGTATAGAACACATAGATGATATTATTAATGATATTGATCAAGCAATAAATAAGTCTCAAAAAAAAGTTAAGAACGTAGCATAACTAAACTAACTCCTGAAATTACGTTCTTATATTATAAAGGGTAGACCTCTACCCTTTATTTTTGTATTAACAATATATGCCTTCAAGTCATGAATTCATTAAAGATAAAAGAAATAATAATATTAAAATATTTATAAATAATAAGTTTTATAAAAGAGATAATGCAAAAATTTCTGTATTTGACTCAGGATTTCTTTTAGGAGATGGAGTTTGGTCTGGAATTAGATATCATAATAATAAATTTTTATTTCTAAAAGATCATTTGAATAGATTATTTGATGATGCAAAAAAAATTAGTTTAAAAATTCATTTAACAAAAAAAAATATAACTAAAATATTATTTGACACAATCAAAATAAATAAAATGAAAACAGATGTTCATATTCGTTTAATTATTTCAAGAGGTATTAAAATTACACCATATCAAGATCCTGCATTCACCATATCCAATCCCACAATTGTTATTATTCCTGAATACAAAAAACCTCAAAATTCAATTTATAAAAATGGCTTAGTTTTAAAAACTGTTAAAACAATTAGAGGACCGCATAATGTGCAAGATCCAAGAATAAACTCTTTAAGCAAATTAAATTGTATACTAGCATGCATTGAAGCTAAGAAAAAAAAAGCTGATGAAGCACTTATGTTTGATATAAAAGGAAATATAGCAACAAATAATAGTACTCATTTTTTTTATGTTAAAAATAAATGTGTTATTACATCAACTGGTAAATATTGTGTTAGAGGGATTACTCGTCAAAAAATTATAGACTTGTGTAAAAAAAATAAAATTAAAGTCTATGAAAAAGATTTTAAAATGAATGATTTAATGAAAGCTGAGGAAGCCTTCGTAACCGGTACTTTTGCAAATATTATTCCTGTAAAAAGAATTAATAATAAAAAATTTGATTTAAAAAAAAATAATATAACAGCCAAAATAAGAGATTTATATTTAGAATTAATGGATAAATAATGATAATTTTTATGTGGTCTGGACCTCGTAATCTTAGCACTGCTTTAATGCGATCTTTTGAAAACAGGAATGATTCAAAAGTTTATGATGAACCTTTTTATGCTTACTACTTAAAAAGAACTAGATTGAATCATCCTATGAAGGATGAAATAATTAAAACATATCCAAATTCTCAAAATGAAATTATAAAACTAATAATATCAATGCCCAAAAATAAAAAAATTTACTATCAAAAACATATGACTCATCATATTGGTAAATATACAAAATTAGATTGG
>CACIIL010000046.1 GCA_902586695.1 uncultured Alphaproteobacteria bacterium
AAGGAATTCAATTTCATTGGGAGAATAAAAACTATAGATCTTTTGATGATTTTTTATCTACACTTTCATCTAGAAAAAGAAAACAAATTAAGAAAGAAAGGCAGTGCTTAAAAAATAATAAACTTCATGTAAAACTTTTGACTGGAGAAGAACTTAGTGAAGAAGATTTTAATTTTTTTTATGAATGTTACCTTGATACCACTGGAAGAAAATGGGGATCGACTTATTTAAAAAAAGAATTTTTTATTAATATTTTTTCTAATTTTAAAGATAAGATTTTATTAATGATTGCCTATCAAGATAACACAAAAATTGCCTCTGCGCTTAATTTTTTAAGTAAGACTCATTTATATGGACGTCTTTGGGGATCTAAATTTGAAATTCCTTATCTTCATTTTGAATTATGTTACTATCAAGCAATAGATTATGCTATCGCAAACAACATAAAGTATGTTGAGGCAGGTGCACAAGGTGAACATAAATTAAGTAGAGGTTACTTACCTCAAAAAACGTGGAGTGCTCATTGGATAAAGGAAAAAAATTTTTCAACAGCAATAAATAAATTCCTTAACGAAGAGACAAAGATGATAAATCATCACAAAGAAGATTTAGAGGCTCTGGGTCCTTATAAAAATTAGACTAACTCTTTCTTTTTATCTTGGTTAGATGAATATTTTAGTAATATTGCATTTTTATCAATAGTTATATCTACATGTCCACCTTTAGATAATGCTCCAAAAATTAACTCTTCAGCCATTGGTTTTTTAACTTTTTCTTGAATCACTCTCGCAAGTTCTCTAGCACCATAAACCTCATCATAACCAATATCAGCAAGATATTCTTTTGCTTTTTTATCAATTGATAAAGAAACCCCTTTGTCTTCCAATTGTGCCTCAACTTGAATAATAAATTTATCAACAATTGATAGAACAATCTCTTTATTCAAATGATTAAAATGAATAATTGAGTCTATTCTATTTCTAAACTCAGGAGAAAATAGTTTATTTATTGCATCAGTATTATCATCTTTTGATCTAGCTGAATTAAAACCAATTCTTTTTTTAGATAAATCAATTGCACCAGCATTAGAAGTCATAATTAGAATAACATTTCTAAAGTCTACTGACTTACCGTTATGATCTGTTAACTTACCGTAATCCATTACTTGAAGCAAAATATTAAAAAGATCAAAATGAGCTTTTTCAATTTCATCTAATAACAATACACAATGAGGATTTTGATCTACACCATCTGTTAACAAGCCCCCTTGATCAAAACCAACATATCCTGGAGGTGCTCCAATTAACCGACTAACAGTATGTCGCTCCATATATTCTGACATATCAAAGCGTAGAAGTTTAATTCCAAGTGTATTACTTAATTGCCTTGCAACTTCTGTTTTCCCCACCCCTGTTGGTCCTGAAAATAAATATGAACCTATAGGTTTGCCATCTTCTCTAAGACCTGCCCTTGCTAATTTTATTGAAGAAGATAATTCTTCTATTGCCCTATCTTGACCAAAAACAAAATTTTTAAGATCCCTCTCAAGATTTTTTAAATTTTCTTTATCATTTTTATTAACAGATTTTGTAGGAATTCTTGCCATAATAGCTATAACTGATTCTACATCTTTAGATGAAATTGTTTTCTTTCGTTTAGATTTTGGAAGCAAATATTGTGCTGCTCCAGCTTCATCAAGCACGTCTATAGCTTTATCAGGAAGTTTTCTATCACCAATATATTTGTTGGATAATTCGACTGCACTTATAATTGCATCTGATGAATATCTAATTTGATGATGTTCTTCATAATAATTTTTTAAACCATTCAAAATTTTGATAGTCTCTTCCTTAGTAGGTTCTTTAATATCAATTTTCTGGAATCTTCTTACAAGAGCTCTATCTTTTTCAAAATAATTATTAAACTCTTTATAAGTCGTAGATCCTATGCAACGAAGTGATCCATTACCCAAGGATGGTTTTAAAAGATTGCTTGCGTCCATAGATCCGCCACTTGTTGCACCCGCACCTATTACTGTATGTATTTCATCAATAAATAAAACTGATTTTTTTTCTTTTTGTAAATCTTTTAAAACTGCCTTTAACCTTTCTTCAAAATCCCCTCTATACCTTGTTCCAGCAAGAAGGGCCCCCATGTCCAAAGAGTAAATTACTGCATCGAGGATAATATCTGGTACATCTTTTTCTACAATACGTTTGGCTAAACCTTCAGCAATTGCCGTTTTACCTACACCAGGATCACCAACAAAAATTGGATTATTTTTTTGTCTTCTACATAATATTTGAATTGTTCTCTCAACCTCAAGCTTACGGCCAATCAATGGATCTATTTTTCCATCAAGTGATTTTTTATTAAGGTTAATACAGAACTGATCGAGTGCTTTTTTTGAAGATTTTTTTTGTTTTTGATCATCAGTAGTTTCTTCTACAATTTCTTCTCCATCTTCCTCTTGTTGAACCTTCGAAATACCATGGGAGATATATTGAACTGCATCTAATCTTGTCATATTTTGTTGATGTAAAAAATAAACAGCGTGACTCTCTTTTTCTGAAAAAAGCGCAACAATCATATTAGCGCCTGTTACACTCTCTCTACCACTTGATTGAACGTGTATTGCAGCACGTTGAAGAACTCTTTGAAAACTATTTGTAAGTTTAGGTTCTCCTGTAAAATTATCTGATAAATCATTTTTAATAAAATCATTTAGATTATTTTTTAACTGTTCTATTTCTACACCACATGCCTTTAGGACACTGACAGCATCTTTGTCATTTGTAAGAGAATTTAGCAAATGTTCCAGTGTTACAAATTCATGTTTACTATCTGTAGCTAGTTGATATGCATTTCTGAGTGTTTTTTCTAAATTAGAAGATAACATTTAATTTTTTTCCATTGTACATTGAAGTGGATGTTCATGTTTTTTTGCTAGATCCATAACCGTATTACATTTTACCTCTGCTACTTCATAAGTAAATATTCCACATACACCTATACCATTTTTATGAACATGAAGCATAATTTGTGTTGCTTCCTCTTGCTTTTTATTAAATACACTCTCTAAAACAAGAACAAC
>CACIIL010000047.1 GCA_902586695.1 uncultured Alphaproteobacteria bacterium
TATGGAGGGGGATATTATGATAAAACATTTTCAAAATTGAATCAACTAAATCATAAATTTTATACAGTAGGTTATGCTTTTGATAACCAAAAACAAAATAAAATTCCAAGAGAAAGTTTTGATTATAAATTAGATTTCGTTTTAACTGAAAAAGATCTATACAGTATTTTATGAAAATTGTTTTTATAGGAGATATTGTTGGGAAGGCAGCTAGAGAAATTTTTATAAATAAAATACCAGATATTAAAAATAAATATATACCTGATGTAATTATAGTAAATGCAGAAAATGCAGCTGGTGGTTATGGTTTAAGTAAAAAAATAGCTATTCAACTTTTAGAAGCTGGAGTAGATGCAATAACATTAGGTAATCATGCTTGGGATCAAAAAGATATGTTATCATTTATTGAAGAATGCCCAAAAATTGTAAGAGCTTTAAATTATCCAAGTGGAGTACCTGGTAGAGGATTCTATGAGTTACAACTTGATGATGATAGAAAAATAATAATAATGCAAATTATGTTAAGACTGTTTATGGGACTTTCTTTAGATGATCCATTTAGTGTAACAAAAAATATTTTGCAAAAAATAAAACTAGGCTCAACTTGTAATGCTATTATTATAGATATGCATGGTGAAACAACATCAGAAAAAAATGCCTTTGGTCATTATTTTGATGGGAAGGTTTCAGCTATACTTGGTACACATACTCATATTCCTACTGCAGATGCAAAGATACTCGATTTAGGAACAGCCTATCAAACTGATGTAGGAATGACCGGTGTTTATAATTCTGTTATAGGAATGGATAAAACAAACCCTATCCATGGTTTTACAAAGGGTTATCGGTCTGAAGGAAGATTTTTTCCTGCTGAAGGAGATGTAACTGTTTGTGGAGCATATATTGAAACTGATGATAAGAGCGGATTATCGCTGAAAATCGAACCTTTTCAAATTTAAGATTTTACATATATTAGCCATAATATTCTTTTATTTAAATTACTTTACTGACAACGACCAAAATATTTATAGAGAACTATGGCTGGCCATTCCAAATTTAAAAATATTATGCATCGTAAAGGTGCTCAGGATAAGAAGCGTGCTAAAATTTTTTCAAGATTAGGTAAGGAAATATCTGTTGCCGTAAAAGAAGGTGGTCCTGACCCTGAAAAAAACATAAGACTTAGATCAGCTGTAGGTTCTGCAAAATCTCTAAATATGCCTAAAGATAATATCGAAAGAGCAATTAAAAAAGGTGAGGGAAGCGACCCAGATAGTAATTTTGAGGAAGTTAGATATGAAGGTTATGGACCGGATGGTATTGCAATAATTGTAGAAGCTCTTACAAACAATAAGAATCGAACAGCTGCTGAGATAAGATCAACATTTAATAAATATGGTGGCAATTTAGGTGAGACGGGCAGTGTAAGTTTTAGTTTTAAAAGATTAGGTAGTATTACACTCAACAAAAATAATATTAATGAAGAGGAACTTTTTGATTTTATAGTTGAAAATGGTTCAGAGGATTATGAGTTAAATGAAAATGAATATAACATATTCTGTGATCAAAAAGTTCTTCATGAATTAAATCAGAAGATAATAGAAAAATTTGGTCAAACAAATTTTACTGGATTAATTTGGAAAAGTGTAAATGAGATAAGTGTTGGACAGGATAATGCAGACACATTATTTAAATTATTAAATATGTTAGAAGAGAATGATGATGTACAGACAGTCTCATCAAATTTTGATGTAAGTGATGATATTTTAGCTTCTTTAACAGCTTAATGAAAGGATAAAAATATGCCAGATAAAGCTTGGAAAAAAAGAGAAAGAGATGTTGCAAACTATTTTAATGGAACGAGAACCCCATTAAGTGGTGGTAATGGTAAAGTTACGCGCGCAGATGTTATTCATGATAATTTATTTATTGAATGTAAGTTAAGAGCAAAGCATACTGCAGTATCTCTTTGGGATGATACAGCTAAACTTGCTAAAGATGAAGGTAAAACACCTGTAATCGCATTATGTGAAAAAAATCGACCAGGGTTTTGGATAATGGTTCACAGTGAAGATTTGAAAAAAATTAAGGAAAAAGACTAATGGAAGAAGTCAATGCTGTTAAAAATATATCTGCAGAAAATGTAGATTTTTCTATGTTTGCACTTTTTATGAGTGCAGATTTAGTAGTTAAATCAGTTATAGTAATTTTAGTATTAGCTTCTATTTATTGCTGGACTATTATTGTATCCAAACTCCTTAGATTAAGACAACTTAAGCAAATGGAAAAAGAATTTGAAGAAATATTTTGGTCAGGTAATTCGTTTGAAGATATATATGAAACACTTAATTTTAACCAACTTGATCCAAAATCAAAAATCTTTTGTGCTGCAATATCTGAATGGAAAAAAAGTAAATCCACTTCAAAAAAAGAATCTGATCATAATATTGCTTCTTTAAAAGATCGTATGCAAAGATCCATGATAGTTACATTTAATAAAGAAAGTGAAGTAATAGAAAAAAACTTAACTTTCTTGGCCACTTCAGGTTCAACAGCTCCTTTTATTGGTTTATTTGGAACAGTTTGGGGAATAATGAACAGTTTTAAATCAATTGCTGTAGCTCAAAATACAAATTTATCAGTAGTAGCACCTGGTATTGCTGAGGCATTATTTGCAACAGCTCTAGGTTTATTTGTGGCTATACCAGCAGTTGTTGCTTACAATAAAATATCAAGTGATTTATCAAAATATTTTGTTTCTTTAGAAACATTCATGGATGAGTTTACTACGATATTTTTTAGACAATTAGAAAAAAAATAGTTTGATTAATTTAAATAATAACTCAGTAAGAAAGCGCAAAAGATATACTCAAATGAGTGAAATCAATGTTACACCATTTGTTGATGTAATGTTAGTTTTATTAATTGTATTTATGGTAACTGCCCCATTATTGACTGTAGGGATTCCAGTTGATTTACCAAAAGTAAAAGCATCTGCATTAACTGATCAAAAAGATCCATTAGAAATAACTGTCAAAATAGGAGGTGAAATATATTTGGGGGAGTCAA
>CACIIL010000048.1 GCA_902586695.1 uncultured Alphaproteobacteria bacterium
GGGTCATAATAATATTTGTTGTGTAGGAGATGATGATCAATCAATATATTCTTGGAGAGGTGCAGATGTAACAAACTTATTAAATTTTGAAAAAAATTTTCAATCTTCAAAGATTATTAGATTAGAACAAAATTACAGATCTACCAGAAATATTCTTGAATGCGCATCAAAGCTGATTGATAAAAATAAAAATCGATATGGAAAAAAACTTTGGAGTGATAATGAAATAGGAGATAAGGTAAATATTAATGGTTTTTGGGAAACTAAAGAAGAAGCTATATTTACTACAAATCAAATTGAAACATTAATTACAAAAAAAGTAAAACTGTCTGAAATTGCAATATTATTTAGAGTTGCTGCTCACACAAGATCTTTTGAAGAAAGATTAATTTCAATTGGTTTACCTTATAAAATTGTTGGTGGATTAAGATTTTATGAAAGAAAAGAAATTAAAGATATTATAGCTTATTTAAGATTAATAAATAATTTATCAGATGATCTTGCTTTTGAAAGAATTATTAATGTTCCAAAAAGAGGAATTGGCAAAACAACCCTAAGTAAAATAAATAAGATTTCTAGATTAAATAAAATTAGTATGTTTGAAGCATCTCAACAATTTATTTCTGAAAATAAAACTAAAGTCAACTTAGAAATAAGTAACTTTATTCAAAATATTTTAAATTGGCAAAAAATGAAAAAAAACTTTGACCACATAGATTTAACTAAAGCAGTTCTTGAAGATTCAAAATATATTCAATTTGTTGAAAATGATTCTAAGAATTCGAATAACCCTGAAAGTTTATCCAGGATCGATAATATTAACGAATTTTTGGAAAGCTTAAAAGATTTTGAAAATTTAGAAGGTTTTTTGGAACATGTTGGTCTAGTAATGGAAAATTTTGAAAATACTGATAAGGACACAATAAGCTTAATGACAATGCATGGTTCCAAAGGTTTAGAATTTGATTATGTATTTTTAGCTGGATGGGAGGAAGGTGTTTTCCCTAGCCAAAGATCTTTAGATGAACTAGGAAATAAAGGATTAGAAGAAGAAAGAAGACTAGCTTATGTTGCAATTACAAGAGCTAGAAAAAAAATACAAATTTCTTATGTAAATCAAAATAGATATTCTTTTGCTTCTCATGATTTTAATAGTCCTTCAAGATTTATTTCTGAGTTACCAAAAGAATTAATTCAATTAAATGATTCTAAAATTATAGAACAAAATAATTTTCTAAATGATTTTATTGAAAGAGAAAATATTTCAAGTGATTATCTTACACCAGGTCGTAAAAGAATGATTGAAAATAAAAATAAAGCAAGAGATATAGATTGGGAATTTAATCAAGATATTTCATTTGATATTGATAATATAAATATTAATGACAAAGTTTTTCATAAAAAGTTTGGTAACGGTATTGTGGTGAATATTTCAAAAGAGACTGCGGAGGTAGAATTTAAAAATTATGGATTAAGAAAAGTCTTTTTAAAATTTTTAAGTTCTATGAATTAATTTTTTTTAAAAATTCGTCTTCTGATATTAAATTCAATTTTAGTTCTTTTGCTTTTTTTGCTTTAGAACCTGGTTTTTCACCTATAATGACATAATCTGTATTATTACTTACTGTTGAAAGAATTTTTGCACCTACACTTTTTGCGATGTGTTTAGCTTCATCTCTTGAAATAGAATTAAGTGCACCAGTAAAAACCAAGTTTTTTCCGCTAAAAATATTGTTAGAATTTTGAGTTTTATTTTTATTAATTTTTAAAATTTTAGAAAGTTTTTTTAAATTAGATAAATTATGTTTATGTGAAAAAAAATTCTTTAATGATGAAATAGCTTTAGGACCCAGCCCATCAATATTATATAAAATCTCAGTATTTTGCGATGAGGATACAAAATTATCAATATTTTTAAATTCTTTAGCTAAAATTTCTGAATTTATTTCACCAATATATCTAATTCCTAAAGCGAAAATGAATTTATCTAAATTAATATTTTTTGATTTTTCAATAGAGTTAAATAAATTAGCAGCTGATAACTTACCCCATCCATCCAAGCTCTCTATTTTATTTTTATAGTTTTGAAGATTAAATATATCAACTATATTTTCAAGAAATTTTAAATTAAATAATTGTTTTACTTGTTTTTCACCAAATCCATCAATATTTAAAGCTTTTTTACTAATAAAATGAATTATTTGTGAAATTTTTTGAGCATAGCAACCATAAGTGTTTAAACATCTTAATACTGCTTCATCTTTTTCTTTAAAAGTTGTACTTCCACAAACAGGGCAATTTTTAGGAGGCTGTATATTCTTTTTATAATTTTTTGTTTTTTTTATCACTTTCAATACTTGAGGAATTACATCTCCAGCTCTTTGAATTTCTACAGTATCACCAACTTGAATATTTTTTTTTCTAATTTCATCAAAATTATGAAGAGTTGCATTAGATATTATAACTCCTCCTAAATTTATGCTTTCCAATCTTGCAACAGGTGTAATTGAACCTGTTCTTCCAACCTGATAACTAATATCTTTTATTAAAGTTGTTGCTTTTTCAGCTGAAAATTTTAATGCAATAGACCATCTTGGGTTTTTTCCAACTATTCCAAGTCTTTTTTGATGTTTAATATCATTTAATTTTACAACTAAACCATCAATATCAAATTCTATACTACTTCTTATCTTATCTATTTTTTCATAAAATTTAAAAATTGATTTTAAATTTGAAGTTTTGAAATTTAATTTATTCGTTTTAATGCCTAATTTTTCAATTTTATTATAAAAATTATCAAATTGTGAAAATTCAAATGTAGATTTACCAATTCCATGTGCTAAAAAATTAAGAGGGCGTGATCTGCTTATATTGAAATCAAGTTGACGCAAACTCCCAGCAGCAGCATTGCGAGGATTTGCAAATTTATTTTTTTCATCTAATTGTGAATTTATTTTTTCAAAATCTAATTTAGTTATATAAACCTCACCCCTTATTTC
>CACIIL010000049.1 GCA_902586695.1 uncultured Alphaproteobacteria bacterium
TTATGCTCAGCAAAAAAATATTGGATATGATTCAGTTTTTATACAAGGGGAAAAAGATTCAGAAAATTATATGAAAAAAATGTTTGGTGATTGGCAAGCAAAAGGAATCACAAGTGTTTTGCATGAAAAAAGAGGTGGATATGCAAATAATACATCAGCTATTTATGGATTAGCAGATAAAGCTGAAGCAGAAGGTGTTCGTATTTTAACAGGCACAACAGTAAAGGGTTTCCAATATGGATCTAATTCATCTGCAGTTACTGGAATTGAAACTGATAAGGGTTTAATAAAGTGTGATCAAGTAATAGTTGGGCCAGGACCATGGGCGAAGTCTTTTTGGGATATGTTAGATTTACCAAACAAAATCTCCATCAAGGGAGAAGATGGGAAAATTCACAAAGATTATCCAATGTGGCATTATTGGATGTTAACTGAAGGAGTTTTAAGAGTTGATCCTAATTTTTTAAAAACTGAAGATGGCAATATGCCTCCTGTTATTCATGTTGATACTGACGCGCCTCTATATTCTGATAGTGACAAGCAACATCTTATTACAGATAAATTATGGGGAATATATTATAAACCAGATTTTCATTTTGGCGGTATTCAAGGTGGATCTTCTCCATATAAAGTTGGAGAACCTGGCGGAGAAGGTGTTAATGTTGACCCGTACGGAAATAAGTCTGAAGATTTTGTAATCACTGATGAATTTGCTGATATGTGGAGTTCAGCTTTAGCTTTTTGTCATAAAAGATTTGAAGGAAAATCACATCTATTTAAAAAAGATGGTGGAGGCTTAGGTTGTTTTACCCCAGATTGTTTTCCAGTTTTTGATCAATTTAGAGAAAATGTATATTTAATTGCTGACTCTAATCATGGATATAAAATGATTGGTGTGGGAAAATTAGTAGCTGATGAAGTTTTAGGAGAAAAAAGCTCATTATTAGAACCTTTTAGGTTTTCAAGATATGAGCAAGGAAAATTGCATCCAACCTCAAATAGTCCTTTTCCTTGGAGTTAATATGATGTTGTATGGTTTTTATAATTTAATTGGGGGGAAATAATATGAGTGATTTAGAAAATTTTGTAAATCAACCAGGAAGAGATAAATTAGTAAAGGATGTAAGAAACAAAATAAAAGAATTAGGAATTACTTATATCTACTATCAATTTGTTTCTGTAACAGGAAGGATTGTAGGTAAAGGTGTGCCTGCAGATCATTGGGAATCTTTAGCAGAAAAAGGATTTCAATTGGTTTACGGTGCTACAGCTAATTTATTTGTAGATAGGCATGGTGAATATATTGGATATGGACCTGAATCATCTGAACTTGTAGGGATTCCTGAACCTGATACATTTGTTCAATTGCCATGGGACAAAAGAGTAGCTAGAGTTTGGTGTACTTGTTTTAGAAATAGAGAAGAAGAAGAAAATCCAGGCGGACATTTAACATCTGATTGTCGAGGTAATTTAAAAATTTTCCAAGATCAATTTCAAGAAAAATTTGGAATGAATATGCGTGCTGGAACAGAGCCAGAAATGATGTGGTTGACTAAGAAAGATAACGGAGAACCAACAGGAGATGGATTTTCAAGACCTTATTGTTATCATATCGACCAATTTGAATCCCTAAGACCTGTATATATGAAAGTAATTGAATATTGTCGTGCTATGGGCCTTGATGTTATCCAAGGAGATCATGAGGATGCACCTGGTCAATTAGAATTAAATTTCATGTATGATGATGTTTTAAGGAATGCTGACAGACTTACAACTTATCGTCAAATTTGTGCTCAAGTAGCAAGAGAATTTAATTTAATTGCCTGCTTTATGAGCAAACCTTTTATGGGTGTGTCAGCTAATGGATGTCATACAAATGTTTCATTATGGAAAGGTGGAGAATTAAAATCTACACCTATAGGAAATAATCCTCTTCCAGGAATGGATCAAGTTTTTACCCATATATCAGGTGGTGAAAATATGTTTATGCCTGATCCAAAATTAGATCCAGTAAAACCTGGTCCTGTAGGACTTCATAGTATAGCTGGATTATTAAAACATTTACCTGCTTTAACTTGTTTAGGATCTCCAACAGTTAATTCATATAGAAGACTTTGGGATACAGGTTTCTGGGCACCAGTATATGCTGATTGGGGATATCAAAACAGAACGTGTAGTGTCCGTGTTTCTGCTCCTGGCCGTGTAGAGTATAGATCTGTAGACTCATCTCATAACCCATATCTAATGGGAGCAGGTATTTTAAAAGCTTTTGAAGATGGATTAGATAATAAAATGGATCCAGGAGAACCAGAGAAAAAAATATTTATGATGCAATGAAAGAAGGAAAAGAAGTTGATAAACTTCCTTTAACTTTAGGTGAAGCAATTCAAAGATTAGAAAGTGATGACATAATTAAATCTGCATTACCTGAAGATATGCTTAGAGTATTTATGCATTATAAAAATGATGAATGGGAAAAATATTTATCCGCAGTTACTCAATGGGATGTTGATACTTATTTGGATGTTCTTCCGTAAGAAATTAAAGAAGGGATAAAAAAATGTGTGGAATTGCTGGAATAATACATAAAGGGAAATCTACAAATGTTGGCAGTCAAATGCAACAAATGTTGCAATCACTAAAACATCGAGGACCTGACTCAACTGGATACGCGTTGTATGGTACTGGTGGATCAAAAGATTACATTTTGAGATTTAAAGTTGGCGAAAATGTAAAGGAAGGCAGTTCTGCAGTAATGGAAGATGAAACTCTTTATGATCAAAGAAGAGA
>CACIIL010000050.1 GCA_902586695.1 uncultured Alphaproteobacteria bacterium
GGCAGCTAAACCAATGGTTCTATATGAAAGTGATGATGTCGTAATTTGTGCTTCTGAAGAAGTTGCAATAAGAACTATATTACCTCATGAAATTGATACCTATGACCCATATGAAAGTGAGGTAAAAGTATGGCAAGCGTAAAAGAACATAAGTCTCATGATATGGGTCTACATGAAGAAGTTTTAACAGGTAGAACTCAGCAAGTTTTCTTTAATCCAGAAGAGGCTGAAAATTATTTTTATGATGATGCTTTTGATGTTGATTTTAATAAACGTAACACAATAGATGTAGCAAATTTAAATGCTCCTGAAGTAAATAAAAAAATTAAAGATTTAATGAAACAGGGATATGGAACAATAGTCTTAAAAAATCCAGGAGCAAAACATAGTTTAGGTGTTGGGATATTAAATAAACTTAACTTAATAGTTGAAGGTAGTTTAGGTTATTTTGGTATTGGATCTGTTGATGGACCTGTTGTAAGAATTTCTGGAAGAGTTGGATGGTCATGTGCTGAAAATATGATGGCAGGAAAAGTTGTAATAGAAAAGAATGCAGGTTCTTGTTTTGGTGCAGCTATTCGTGGCGGTGATTTAATTTGTAAAGGTAGTGTTGGAGCACGTTCTGGGATTGATATGAAGGGTGGAACAATCATCATAGGCGGTAATGCTGGAGCTTTTACTGGTTTTATGATGCAAAGAGGTAGAATAGTTATATTGGGTGATGTTGGACCTAATCTAGCAGATTCACTTTATGACGGAACTATATTTGTTGGAGGAAAAATAGAATCACTTGGTGCAGATGCAGTGGAATCTGAAATGACTGATTTAGACGTTGATTGGTTAAAAAGAAAATTAAAAGTTGCAGAAATTGATAAGAAGGTTGATTTTTCAAAAATGACTAAAATTGTTTCTGGAAAAAAATTATGGAATTATGACAACTTAGAGCCAACGGAACGAAAAGGTGCAATATAATTAAAAGGAGTTTAACATGGTAAAAAAATCTAAATCAAAAAAAAATAATCAAGATAAAAGTTTACTTGGTAGAAATGCTATTTTTACTCCAGATGTAATTAATGATATTCATATAAAGTCTCAATTAGGTAGATACCGTATGCGTGGTATGGCATTAATGAAAAAAATACCACACTGGGATGACTTAACTTTTTTGCCAGGAACATTAACAAGATTTGTAATAGAGGGGTATAGAGAAAAATGTGAAACTAAAACTATTATTGGTCCAAATTGTAAGAATCCAATTAAACTAGATATTCCAATTTATATTACGAGTATGAGTTTTGGTGCATTATCCTATGAAGCTAAAACTGCACTAGCTAGGGGAGCAACTATGGCAGGTAGTGCAACTTGTTCTGGAGAAGGAGGGATGATACCTGATGAAAGAAGATATTCTCAATTATGGTACTATCAATGTATTCAATCAAGATATGGTTTTAATCCCCATCATGCGCAATTAGCTGATGGAATAGAAGTATTTATAGGTCAAGGACAAAAAGTTGGAATGGGTGGCCATTTAATGGGCCAAAAAGTTACTGATCAAGTTGCTGAAATGAGATCTTTACCAGCTGGTATTGATCAAAGATCTCCCGCTAGACATCCTGATTGGTTAGGACCAGATGACTTAGCCTTAAAAGTAGACGAACTAAGAGAATTAACTGACAATCAAGTTCCTATTCAGTTAAAACTTGGAGCAGCAAAAGTTTATGATGATGTTCGAATGGCTGCAAAATGTAATCCAGATTCTATTTATTTAGATTGTATGGAAGGCTCTACTGGGGCAGGCCCACATATTGCTGCTGCTAATACTGGAATTCCAGGAATAGCAGCTGTTAGGGAAGCAAGAAGAGCTCTTGATGATGTTGGTAAAAGTGGTGAAGTTACTTTAGTTTTTGCAGGTGGTATAAGAGATGGTGCAGATATGGCGAAAGCTTTAGCTTTAGGTGCTGATGCAATTGCTGTTGGTACAGGAGCTTTGGTAGCTTTAAATTGTAATAAAGATATACCTGAAGCTGATTTTGAAAAAGAATTAGGCGTTGAGGCAGGAAATTGTTATCATTGCCATACTGGTAGATGTCCTGTTGGAGTAGCAACTCAAGATCCAAAGTTGAGAAAACGCTTAAACCCTGATGATGCTGCACTTAGAGTTTATAATTATCTTCATTCAATGACTTTGGAAGCTCAATTACTTGCTAGGGCATGTGGAAAAACAAATATTCATTCTTTAGAGCCTGAAGATTTAGCAGCTTTAACTATGGAAGCTTCGGCTTTAGCAAAAGTCCCACTTGCTGGAACAGAATATACTGTCGGCGTAGATAATTTTCATTCAATTTAGGAAATAAAACTATGGTTAAGAAGAAAATAAAAAAAAGAACTTTAAAAAATAAACCAAAAAATACTGGTATCAAAACAGCTAGAGAAAAAATGATCGGTCAACACATTGGCTATAGATATGATGTGAATCTTTTACCAGATTATACTAGACTAACTCCATTCCTAAAAAAATATATTGAAAAAATGGGATGGGATGATCTTAATTGGTTAGAAGATGTTCATATGGGTTATGAAAATGACAAACCCGCAGTTTTTGATAGAAATATTAATGGTTGGGTAACGGCTCCAAAAAACTTAAAATTACCAAAAAATCAACAAGATAGAGATATGATAGCAAGAGAGCTTTTAATTAAGTTTCAAATGTCTCCGAATCACCCATTAGTCGTTTTGAAAAAAGCATATCAAAAAAAAGATTAGTTTATTT
>CACIIL010000051.1 GCA_902586695.1 uncultured Alphaproteobacteria bacterium
TTCTTTTGAAAATTTTTTTCCATTCTTTCCAGTTACCCAAATTCCCACTCTGTCCTTATAAGTTCTACAATCAATATTATAAATATTAAGAAACTCTATTAGTGATTTTTCAATTATAGTAATAAAATTTCTTATATCTTTTTTTCTTTTATTAAGATTAATCATAAAATATATTATTCTTTGACCAGGACCATGATAAGTAGTTTTTCCTCCTCTATTTGTTTTTAATATTCTGATTTTATTTTTTTTTAATATTTCTTTGTTAGAAGAACTAGTTCCTTGTGTGTATATGTGATCATGATTTAGAAACCAAATTAATTCGTTTTTTGATTCATTAATAATATCATTAACCCTAACTTGCATTAATTCTAAAGATTTTTCATAATCAACAAATTGATATTCTTTTTTTATTTCAATATTCATTAAATTTAACTTTATTGATATTATTAACTTATCTGTTATTTAATTCTAGTAAATATGCGGCTGTGGCGGAATTGGTATACGCGCAGCGTTGAGGTCGCTGTGGGATTTATCCTGTGGAAGTTCAAGTCTTCTCAGCCGCACCATAAATTTACTTTACTTAACCTGCAAAAATCTAAATAAAATAAATAAAATATTGTGCTTATAGAGCAAGTATTTGGGATAAACTTGATGCAAAATATAAAATAGTTTAAAAAGAAATAAATAAAGGAAAATGTATGAACAACAGTAGAATTTTAATTAATAACTTAAAAATACTTCAAGGTGTTAATCATAATATAGTGAACATTGCTCTAATTCTATTTGGGACATTATTATTAACTATTTCTGCTAAAGTTCAGGTTCCTTTCTGGCCTGTTCCTATGACCATGCAAACATTTGTAGTTTTTTTGATTGGCTCTACTTATGGAGTTCGTCTATCTTTTTTAACACTTTGTGCATATCTACTTGAGGGCGCAATAGGTTTACCTGTTTTTGCTACAGGCGGAGGTATCACTTATTTAATGGGACCAACCGCTGGTTATTTATATGGCATGACTATAGCAGTAGCTGTTATAAGTTATTTTGCTAATAAGGGTTATAGCATTTCATATATGAAATCTTTTATTAGCATAGTGCTAGGATCAATTATAATATTTGCTTTTGGAGTTTTATATTTAGGTTCAATTATTGGTTATAATAAAGCAAGCTGGATTATTTCCATTTATACCTAGTGAACTTTTCAAAATTGCCCTTGCAGTTTTACTAATACCAACTCTTAATAAAATTATAAAATAATTTTTTTAATGAAAATAGGAATTGATCTCGGTGGAACGAAGACTGAAGGTATTTTAATAGATAATACTGGAAAAGAACTATCAAGACACAGAATCAAAACTGAAAAAAATTACGAAGGAACCATTCAGGGGATTATATCAATTGTTAAAAAATTTGAAAATGATTTTGGTAACTCAGAATCAGTTGGAATTGGAATGCCCGGAGCTGTTTCATCAAATTCCGCTTTAGTAAAGAATGCTAATTCAATATGGTTAAATGGAAAACCTTTTAAAAAAGATTTAGAAAAAGAACTTAATAGAAATGTTAACTTGGAAAATGATGCAAATTGTTTTGCTTTATCTGAGGCAGTTGATGGAGCTGGCAAAGGTTATCCGGTAGTTTTTGGTGTAATAATAGGAACAGGAACTGGTGGAGGAATATCTATTAATAATAAAGTTATAAATGGAAGAAATAATATTGCTGGTGAATGGGGCCATGTTAACATGCCTGATAGAACAGAGGATGAAAAAAAATATGTGAAAAAATGTTATTGTAATAAAAATGGTTGTATGGAAACTTATGTTTCAGGGCCAGGTTTTGCAAGTTGTTTTAATTTAAAACATAATACTAATTATGATTCACATGAAATTTTAGAAGAATTTAACAATAATAAAGAAAGAGCAATTGAAGCTTTAAAAAATTATGTAGATCATCTTGCTAGAGGATTATCCTTAGTTTGTAATATTTTAGATCCAGATATTATAGTTTTAGGAGGAGGCATGTCTAATATTCCATATATTTATAAGCATATTAATAATTCTCTTAAGAAGTATATTTTTAGTGATACTTTCAATACCAAAGTTGTAAAAAATTTACATGGTGACTCTGGAGGAGTTAGAGGTGCGGCATGGCTTTCTTAAATACCTGCCATTGAAATATATTTAATATTTAAATAATCATCTAAACCATATTTAGAACCTTCTCTTCCTAGTCCAGATTCTTTAATACCACCAAAAGGTATTTCAGCCTTTGTTGTTAATCCAGTATTTACACCTACCATTCCATATTCCAACGCTTCAGCAACTCTCCAAATTCTACCAATGTCTCTTGAATAAAAATATGATGCTAAACCATATGGAGTATCATTTGCAAGTTTTATTACTTCTTCATCTGATCTAAACTTATACAAAGGAGCTATTGGACCAAAAGTTTCTTCATAGGTAATTTTTGCTTTAGTTGTAACATCAGAAAGTACTGTTGGTTGGAAAAAATTTCCACCAAGTGAATGAACATCACCTCCTACTGCAACTTTTGCTCCTTGGTTTACAGCATCCTTAACTTGATCAAGAACTTTCATTAGAGATGGTTGATCAATAAGTGGCCCAGAAACTATTCCTTCTTCTAATCCATTTCCAACTTTTATTTTATTAACTTC
>CACIIL010000052.1 GCA_902586695.1 uncultured Alphaproteobacteria bacterium
ACAAACTGATTATATTAAATTTGCAAGAGCAAGAGGAATTAAAAACAGCACTATTAATTATAAACACGCTCTTAAAAATGGTTTAATTCCTGTGATAACAATTACTGGGATTAATATTGGAACATTAATAGCATTCTCAATAATAACAGAAACTGTTTTTCAATGGCCCGGTATGGGGTCTTTGTTTATTAACGCTGTATACTTTGTCGATATCCCTATCATGTCAGCATATATGATTATGGTAGCTTTTATTTTTGTTATGATAAATTTTATAGTCGATATAACTTATTATTTTATTGATCCGAGAATTAGACTTAAGGAAGAGAATAGTTAAGAATGATAAAAAAAACTTTTAATAAAATGTATGATACGGATATCGGGTACAGTTTCTTTAATTCAAAAATTGCTATTATTTCATCAAGTGTTTTTTTAATAATCTTTCTTTGTTCTTTTTTTGCTGGTTTAGTGGCGCCTTATAATCCATTTGATCCTGCAAGTGTTTCTCTAATGGATGCTTTTACTCCACCAATTTGGTCAGAAGGTGGAAATACAAGTTTTTTTCTTGGAACTGATCAGCAGGGCAGAGATATGTTTTCCACTATGATTTATGGCTCAAGGATTTCCCTCATTGTTGGTTTTGCCTCAATTTTTTTTGCTATGATATTAGGTGTTTTTTTGGGAGTTACGGCTGGATATGTTGGTGGAAGATATGAAATAATTGTTATGCGTATAACTGATGTTCAATTAACTATCCCTACTATATTAATGGCTTTACTTGTTGATGGCATTGCTAGAGCAATTATTTCAAGATCAATGCATGATGAGATGGCAATTTATGTATTAATTTTTGCAATTGGTATTTCTGAATGGCCTCAGTTTGCAAGAGTTACCAGAGCATCTACCTTAGTAGAGAAAAATAAAGAATATGTTTCAGCTTCAAGAATTATTGGCTTATCAAATATAATAATAATGTTTAAGCATATATTACCAAACATTTTGAGGCCTATATTAGTTATTGCAACTATTGGTTTAGCTTTAGCAATTATTACAGAATCTACACTTAGTTTTTTAGGAGTAGGTGTTCCACCTACCACACCTTCATTAGGTACATTAATAAGGTTTGGTAATAATTTTTTGTTCTCTGGTGAGTGGTGGATAACATTTTTTCCTGCTATTTTTCTTGTTGTATTAGCTTTATCTATTAACCTGTTAGGAGATTGGATGCGAGATGCTTTAAATCCAAAATTAAAAAAGAGATGAGTTTATTAGAAATAAATAATTTAAATATTAGTTACAAAACTAGGAAAGAAACAATCGTTGCAAGTAGTAACGTCAATTTAACATTAGAAAGAGGGCAAATATTAGGTATAGTTGGTGAGTCGGGTTCTGGGAAATCAACAATAGCTAATGCTATTATTAATTTAATTGACCCTCCAGGAGAAATTACAAGCGGATTGATTAAAATTGATAATATTGAATTACAAAATAACGAAGAAATTATTCAAAAAATTAGAGGAAAAAAAATAGGATTTGTTTTTCAAGACCCTCAAACATCATTAAATCCATTATTTAAAATTAAAGATCAATTAATTGAAACAATTCAAACACATCTAAATTTATCATATGAAGAAGCCCTTGAAAGATCAATTAATCTTTTACAAGAAGTTGGTATAGAAAATGCTGAAAAAAGAATTGAAGATTATCCTCATCAGTTTAGTGGAGGTATGCGTCAAAGAGTTGTAATTGCTTTAGCAATAAGTTGTGAGCCTGACCTAATTATAGCTGATGAACCAACAACAGCTTTAGACGTCAGTATTCAATTTCAAATATTAGAACTACTAAAAGAACTTACAAAAAAAAGAAACCTAGGTGTTATCATTATTACTCATGATATGGGTGTAATTGCAGAAACTACAAATAAAGTAATTGTTATGAGGCATGGTGTAATTGTTGAACAAGGTGATACAAAAGATTTATTAACTAAACCAAAATCGACTGAAGCACGCAGTCTTGTGATTTCAGTACCTCCAACTAATAAAAAAATTGATCGATTTAAACTTATTAGTCCTGATGGAAAAGAAATTACTTCTAGCTCAGCTAATTTAACAAAAAATATTATCAAAACATGGGGTATAAGAGAAAATACCAATCAAAAATTACTAAAGTTATCTAATATTACAAAAGTTTTTGATGATAGTTCTATTTCTATTTATAAAAAACTCAATGATGAAAATATAGTTAAAGCAGTTAATAACGTTTCTTTTGAATTATTTGAAGGTGAAACACTCGGATTGGTTGGTGAGTCAGGTTCAGGTAAATCAACTATTGCTAAAATTATAACTGGGCTTGTAAAACCTTCAGCAGGAGAAATCATTTATGATAATTTTGAACTTTATGATTCAAAGAGAAAATTTCAAATTAAAAAGAGTAGAGGGCAAATACAAATGATTTTTCAAGATCCTTATTCTTCTTTAAACCCAAGATTTAAAGTCAAAGATATCATTGGTGAACCATTGAAATTTTTCCAAAAAAACATAACTAGAAATGATTTAAATCAAAGTGTTTTTGATTTAATTGATATTGTTGGTATGACAAGACAGTCATTAGATAGATAT
>CACIIL010000053.1 GCA_902586695.1 uncultured Alphaproteobacteria bacterium
ATAACAACAAGGGTCATTATTGAAAAGGATTTAACAATTTATTTAAATAATCAAGAAATTGTAACTCTTATGACAGTTGGTGATCACCCTAAATATCTTGCAGTAGGATATTTGTTAAATCAAAATATGTTAAAAACAAATGATCAAATTAAGAAAATTGAGTACAATTCTGAGTTAAAAGTTGTAGTTGTCAGAACATTAAGAAAAACAAACTATGAAGCAAAATTAAAAAAAAAAGTAACTACTAGTGGATGTGCAGTTGGTACAGTTTTTGGAGATGTTTATGATGAAATTTTAAAAACTAAAATTAAATCAAAAAAGAAAATTAAACATTCATGGATTTATGAAATATCAAAAAAAATTAATTTAACTCCAAGTTTGTATTTAGAAGCAGGTGCTATTCATGGTTGTGCTATAATACATAACAACAACCCAATTATTTATATGGAAGACGTTGGACGTCATAATGCAGTTGATAAAATTGCTGGATATATGTTTTTAAATAAAATCAGAGGTACCAATAAAACTTTTTACACTACTGGTAGATTGACAAGTGAGATGGTAATCAAAACTGTAAAAATGAAAATTCCTATATTAATATCAAGATCAGGTTTTACATCATGGGGTGTGGAATTAGCAAAAAAAACTAATCTTACTCTTATTGGAAGAGCAAAAGGTAAAAAATATCTAGTATTGTCAGGCGAAAAAAGAATTGATTATAAATAAATTAAAAACACAATTGGTTATACTTGCTGGTGGTCAATCCAAACGTTTTGGAGGTGGTTATAAAACATTACAAAAATTTAATAATATATCAGTGCTTAATAGAATTTTGAATAATTATAAAAATTTGAACATGCAAGTTGCGTTAAATGTGAATTCTAATGAAATAGAATTTGCAAAAACAGGTCTTCATTTAATTAAAGATGAAATAGAAAATTTTCAAGGTCCACTGGCGGGAATTTATTCCTCAATGAAATGGGTTTTGCATTACAATAAAAGTATTGAGTGGGTTCTAACAACTCCTTCAGATACCCCATTTTTATTTAAAGAAATAATTAATAAATTTTTCAAAACTGAATTTAGTGAAAATTCAAAAATAATTTTAGCTAAAAACTCTGAAAAAATACATCCGGTAATTGGTTTATGGCATATTTCATTAATAAAAAAATTAGAAGAATTTCTAAAAAAAGAAGATCGAAAAATTATGAATTGGGTAAAGCTTCAAAATTTTGAAACGTTAAACTTCGAAAATAAAAATTATTTTTTCAATATTAATACTAGATCAGATTTAGAGGAGGCAACTAAAATTGAGAAGTCACTAAAAATACTATAATTTGCTGGATAATCTTAATAATAAGAATATAAATTAATATTAGAAATAATGTCAATTTATCTACCTATTGCCGAAATGAATATTAACATATTCTTGATAGTCTTTATTGGCATGTTTGTTGGTGCATTATCAGGATTATTTGGCGTTGGAGGTGGCTTCTTGATGACTCCACTTTTAATTTTTTTAGGTATTCCACCAGTAGTTGCTGTAGGTTCAGAGGCTCCTCATGTACTAGCATCAAGTGTATCAGGAGTTATAGCTCATTGGAGAAAAAAAAATGTTGATTTTAAAATGGGTTTTTTTTTACTTTTAGGAGGTTTAGTTGGTTCAACTTTAGGGGTAAACATATTTAAATTGCTAAAAACTTATGGTCAGATTGACATTGTAATTCAATTTCTGTTTTTAATATTCCTAGGTTTTATTGGTATTTCAATGGCTTTTGAAAGTGCAAAAACTTCAATTAAGAACTACAGAACAACATCTTCTATTAGAACTAAACTTCATCAACATTCTTGGATTCACGGTTTACCATTTAAACTTAGATTTCATCGTTCAAAATTATATATTTCTGCAATTCCACCAATCATAATTGGTTTTTTTGTTGGTATATTATCAGCAATGATGGGTGTGGGCGGTGGTTTTATAATGATACCTGCAATGGTTTATATTTTAGGGATGTCAACAAATGTTGTTGTAGGAACATCATTATTTCAAATTATTTTTGTAACGGCAAATTCAACTTTTTTCCAATCTTATTTAAATCAATCAGTTGATGTGGTTCTATCTGCGCTAATGATACTAGGTGGAGTAATTGGCGCACAAATTGGAGTTAGAATAGGCTCCAAACTTAAAGCAGAATACTTAAGGGGAATTTTAGCGATTATAGTTTTGCTTGTTTGTGCAAAAATTCTTACTGACTTAGTTCTAGTTCCTTCTGACTTGTTTACTACTTCGCTCACTTGATTCAAATGAATAATTTTAAACAATATATTATTACTACTATCGGAATGATGATATTAACAATATATTATTTAATTAGCTTTTTTGAATTTAATATTGATTATTTTTTTCATATTACTATTTTTATTTTATCTATC
>CACIIL010000054.1 GCA_902586695.1 uncultured Alphaproteobacteria bacterium
AATAAATTCAAAGTTCATCAACTCTATAAAAAGAATACAGGAAAAGAGTATGATAAAAGATCAAAATTAGAAATTTATGAAGATTTAAAGCAATCTAATGATAACATTAAAATTGCAATTCTTCCTAATTATTATTTACCTAAAAAAAATAAAATTTTTCCTTTATCTGGTATTTCAAACGCCAAAACTATTTTATGTAATGAAAATGGCTACTATGCAATTTATGATAGTGATAGATATGGATTTAACAATCCTGATAAAGAATGGGAGCAAAATGAAATTGAATATTTGATAGTTGGTGATTCTTTTGCACATGGAATGTGTGTTAATAGACCAAATGATGTAGGCTCAGTTTTGAGGAAACTATCAAATAAATCTGTAATAAATATAGGATATAGTGGGAATGGACCATTGATAGAGTATGCAACTTTAAGAGAATATTTGGACACAAATGTAAAAAAGGTTTTGTGGTTATATTATGAGAGAAATGATCTAAGTAATCTACAGTCAGAATTAAAAAATGAATTCTTGATAAACTATCTTAATGATTTAAATTTTACTCAAAATCTTAAATCTAAACAAGATCAGATTAATAAATTAGCAAATAGATTACTTATTTTACAAAAAGAAACCAAAACAAAAGAAGATAAATTTTTTTTTAAATTAATAAAATTTATCAAAATTTATAATTTAAGAATTTTAATTTTCCCTCAATCTAAAATAAATCCTCAGATTCCAGAAAAAGAGTTTAAAAAAATACTTAAACTGGTTAAAGAATTAACTTTAAAAAATAACTCTAAACTATATTTTGTTTATTTGCCGTCCTACGTTCGTTATTTAAATAATAATATTAATAATAAAGAATATGAATTAATAAAAAAGATGGCAAATGAGCTAAGTATTCCATTTATTGATATTCATAATGAAGTATTTGAAATTGAAAAAGATCCGCTAAATTTGTTTCCTTTTAGATCTCATGGTCATTATAAACCAGAAGGATACAGAATAGTTACTGAATCTATATTTAATAAAACAAAATAAAATTACTGAATGTTATTTATCCAATAAAAATTCCGTATTATCATTTTTTGTAAATCCATTTGTGGCACCAAATAGGAGGATATTAATGAATAATAAAGTAATTAAAAAAAGAACTATTCTCTTAACAAGTGCCACAAATTAATGTGTATTGATTAAATTAGGCAGGTTCGTGATTAAAATAAGGTAATATTGTGAGGTTGTTTTTTTGTGCTCTAGTGGTGGGTGCGACAGGATTTGAACCTGTGACCCCTGCCGTGTCGAGGCAGTGCTCTACCACTGAGCTACGCACCCAAAAAATAATTAAATATTCTAAATTTAAAATAAATCTATAAAAAAACATTAATGAAATTAAAAATTATAAAAATCACAAAAAAACACATAAAAGAGGCTCATCAAATATATAATTATTATATAAAAAACTCTTATTCAAATTTTGAGGAGAAAATAATTTCTCACAAAACCTTTTATGATAATTACAAAAAAATATATTTGAATAAATTACCTTATTTAGTTGCTTTAGATAAAAATAAAGTTGTTGGAATTGCTTATTTAAATAAGTTTAGAGAAAAAAGTGGTTATAGATATACTTTTGAAAATACAGTTTATGTACACAAAGAATATCTAAATAAAGGAATTGGAAGCAAATTGCTTAAAGAGTTGATAAATATTTCAAAAAGAAACAAAAATATAAAAAAAATTATTGCTGTTATAGGAGGTATAGATAGTACAGGTTCAATAAAAATTCATAAAAAGAATGGATTTCAAAAAGTAGCTATATTTAAAAAAATAGGCTTTAAAAATGGTAAATGGATAGATGCAATATTTATGCAAAAAAACATATGAAAAAAGTAAATAATAACAATTTTAAAAAAACTCTATCAAAATTCACCACAGGGATAACAATAGTTTCTACTATTAAAAATTCTAATTTAGTTGGAAAAACTATTAATTCCTTTAGTTCATTATCTTTATCACCACCACTGATATTATTTTCTCTTGATATTAAATCAACAAAGTTAAATATATTCAAAACATCAAAATTAGTTTCAATTAATATTTTAAGTAATAAACAAAAAAAAATTTCAGAAAATTTTGCAAAAAAAAATCCTGATTGGGATAAAGTGGAATATAAAATTTCACAAAATGGCAGTCCATTAATTTGTAATTGTGTCTCAAATTTAGAATGTAGTATAATTAATAAAATAAAAAAAGGTGATCATATAATTTT
>CACIIL010000055.1 GCA_902586695.1 uncultured Alphaproteobacteria bacterium
TTATATAAAGTGGACAGACTGCTATAATTTCAGAATTGTTACTATATTCAGCGTAATGATAAGGTTTCCATCCTGTTTGAGTACAAGCGCTCTCACTTTGCTCCAAGGCAAATAAAAACTCATATTGAATAAATGGATGATCGTTATTTACACAGCTGTTCCAATCCTCTTTTTTAATTTTTTTTAAACTATCTATGAAAAAAATTTCACTCTTTAGTGAAGACATTTATTTTAATTGGACTATAGCATCTATTTCTACAGCAATTCCTAATGGTAAAGCATTAGAGCCAACAGCAACTCTTGCATGTCGTCCTTGTTCACCAAAGATATCAACCAACATATCAGATGCTCCATTAATGACCTGTGGCTGATCAGTAAAATTATCTTGACAGTTTACATAACCAGTTAATTTAACAAAACTATCTAACTTATCCCAATCCCCATCAAGACCTGTTTTAACTGCAGCAATTATATTAATCACACAAAGTTTAGCTGCATCTATACCATCTTCTACTGTAATATCTGATCCCACTTTTCCTTTATAAATGAGCTCTCCATTCTGAACAGGAGCCTGCCCAGATATATATATAGTTTTGCCAATTATTTTATAGGGAACATAATTTGCCAGAGCTTTGGGAAGATCTGGAATATTTAAACCGAAGTTCTTGATATTTTCATCAAACAAATGCATTAGACACTATATAAAACTTTTTGAGGGAAGGTAAAGGGAACAAATATGATTAAAAATTCAAAATCTTTATTTCTAAGCCTAGCAATCTCAACTTTAATTTATGGAGGATCAGTTATGGCAGAAGCAAAAGATATAATACATATGACACTTAAAGATGGTGTTGTAAAAATGGAAACACGACCTGATTTAGCGCCAAAACATGTTGCACAAATAAAACAACTAATAAGTGAAGGAAAATACGATGGAGTTGTTTTTCATAGAGTAATTGATGGCTTTATGGCTCAAACGGGTGATGTTGAATTTGGAAATTCTAACAATGATAAATTCAATATGTCTAGAGCTGGAACAGGAGGATCTAACTTACCTGATATTCCAGCCGAATTTTCAGATGCAAATCATGGAAGGGGTGCTGTTTCAATGGCAAGAGCACAAAATCCTAATAGTGCAAACAGTCAGTTTTTTATTGTCTTTAATGATGCTAGTTTTTTAGATGGTCAATATACTGTTTGGGCACAAGTAACTGAGGGTATGGAATTAGTTGATAATATTACTAGAGGGGAGCCACCTAAAGATCCTGATAAAATTATTAAAATGGAAATTATTTCAGAATAATTATGTTTGTTGCAGATTTGCATAATGATCTTGTGCAAAGAATGATGATTGGTGAGGATGTGACCACAAACACATCCTCAGGCCATACTGATATAGAAAGATTAAAATTATCCTCTATCGATTTAGAAGTGATGATTGTCTGGGCTTCAGAAAAAGAAGTTAATACAAGTTATTTTGATTTTGCATCTAAAATGTATGACAAGCTAAAAGCATTAAATACAATTAATGGAGTCACTGTTCCTGTAACACTTGAAGATATTAAATCTGCAAAAGAAAAGAATGAGCTTTCTCTTCCTATTGGAATGGAAGGTGGGGAGGCGTTAGAAAATAAAATAGAAAATTTAGAATACTTTATTAATAAAGGACTTTTTTATTTTGGCCCTACCTGGAATCATTCACTTGATTGGGTAAGCTCAGGTTACGGGGAAACATATAAAAAAAACTCCCTCAAAACTTTTGGTTTGAATAAATTTGGTGTTGAGGTAATTCATACATGTCAAGAAAACAATGTACTTATTGATGTTTCTCATATTGGGGAAAAAAGCTTCTGGGATGTATTAGAAAATTCAAAAAAACCAATTATTGCTTCTCATTCAAGTGTTCATAAATTATGTCCGCATTTTAGAAATTTAACAGATTACCAGATTAAAGCTATTAAAGATGTGAAAGGACTAATTGGTTTAAATCCATATCCTTTTTTTATTGATCCAACTTTTAAAGAGAGAGAGGAAAAAATAAGAAATCAATATAGAGACCAGCTAAATGAAATTGCCAATAAACAAGACACTGCTGCAGGTAAATGGATTGCAAAACAACACTTTCTTCAAAAAAAATTATCAGAAGTTTGTCCAAGTATAAGTGTGTTTGTTGATCACATTGAATATATTGCTAAGTTGATTGGTATTGATTATGTGGGAATAGGTAGTGATTATGATGGTCTTGACTGCCTGCCTCAGCATT
>CACIIL010000056.1 GCA_902586695.1 uncultured Alphaproteobacteria bacterium
GGTAAATTAATTGGACTAATTCAACAAAATAATATTTTAAAACTAAAAAAATGTCTTTTAGATTGGTGTTATGTTTTTTCAAAAGATATCAAAGGTTGGGTTTTAAAAAATGATATTTGGGGTGTTTATAAAAAGGAAATATATAATTTAAGTTTTTTACAACCTTTAATTAATCAATATTGGAAATTATTAAATTATATATTTTTAAAATAATTACTGGCTGGGGCGGCAGGATTCGAACCTGCGAATGTCGACTCCAAAAACCGATGCCTTACCGCTTGGCGACGCCCCAATAAAACGCTAATCCTTTATACTTTCCTAGTATTTAGTGCAATATTAGACATTAAAGTATTTCAGAATTATATAAATTAAAATTTATTAGATTCATCAATAATTTAAATATCCTACATCTGAAACTGCTGATGTGATGGCAAGTATTTACCAGGAAGATAAAAAATCTAAGATTTAGAGACAAAATTAAAAATTAAAAAAATAAGTTAGATTTTTATTGGCAGCGCCCCAAAAAATTAAAAACTACACAATATTTGCAATAAACAAGTCAAATTCTTATATTTTTTTTAAAAATTATTTTCTACAATTCTAAACCACAAATTTGGAAATTTTTCTTTAAAAATATGTGAGCTTTTTTCAGCATTTTTTTTTGACTCAAATGCAGCAAAAATGCAAGACCCACTTCCTGTGAGTCTAGAAAAAATTACATTAGGTAAATTTCTAAGATAATTTAAAATTAAAGCAATTTCCTTATAGTTTTTTTCAATATGTGATTCAAAATCATTACCATAATCATTTTCGGTAATCTCATTTATGTCATCTTCAATATTAAAATTAATATTTTTTATTTTGAAATATTTATACATATTTGATGTTGAGCAGTTTGTTTTAGGTTTTACTAACAAAAAATAATATTTAGGAAAAATATGATTTGTTAATATATTTCCAATACCCCTCATTAAACAATCAGAATTTTTTAAAAAAAATGGAACATCTGCACCTATTTTTACATATTCTTGAAAATTTTTATCATGGTTGCCTAATTTATTAAGAATTCTTATTACAGCTGCTAAATTTGATGAAGCTGACCCTAATCCAGATTGAATAGGAATATTTTTCTTTATTGTAAATCTATAATTCGGTTTATCTAATTTGAAATCGGAAAAAAATTTAGTAACTATACAGTCTTGAAATTTATTATTTAAAGGTGCAAATTCACCAGAATATCTGACTTCAAATTTTGAATTTTTTTCTGCAGTTACTTCATCAAATAAATTTATTAATGTAACACCACTCCTGATATTATGATAACCATCTTTTCTTTTACTTATGATTTTCAAAAATAAATTAATTTTTGCTGGAGAAAGTTCATTTAATCTAGCTAGCATTATGTAATCTTAATTTCTCTTTAACCTTTTCTGTAATTTCATCTTCAGGCTCAGCAAGGTCTCTAGCTTGTTTCCAAAAATAAATCGCTTCTCTTTTTCTATTCATTGCAAAATAAATATCTCCTAAATGATCTAGTGAAATTGCTTCACCTGGAACCATATCTATAACTTTTTCCATTAATTTTGCTGCTTTTTTATATTCTTTTTTCTTATAGTGAGCCCATGCTAAACTATCTAAAATAAAATAGCTATCAGGATTAGATTCATATGCTTCAGTTAGCATTTCGAAAGATTTTTGAATTTTTTGATTTCTTTCAATCCACCCATAAGCTAAATAATTTAGAACGTTTGGAGAATTAGATTTTAATTCTAGTGATTGCAAGAAATCAATTTCAGCTTTTTGCCAATTACCAGATCTTTCATTACATATACCTCTTAAATATATAATGAACCAACTATCTTCTTTCTGTTGTTTAAATAAATTTGAATAAATATTTATTGCTTTCTCGTACTCTTTTTCTATTCTATAAAAATCTGCCAAAATTTTTGTTAATTGATAATCATTTCCATTATTTTGAACTATTTTAATAATTTTATTCTCTGCATCCAAAAATTTATTTGTTTTAGAATAATTGAAAGCAATATTCCTTTGCGCATCTAAATAATATTCACTTTTTTTTGGTATTTTTAAATATATTTCTTCTGCAAAAAAATAATCATTAATCATT
>CACIIL010000057.1 GCA_902586695.1 uncultured Alphaproteobacteria bacterium
CTGGTCCCAAACCAGGTGCGCTACCAGGCTGCGCTACTCCCCGAGAAATCACGTTATATTGATAAAATTTTGAAAAACAATTAATTAGTTTGAATTTTATATGATTATAAATATAATATTTTCAGGGGTGCTTAAATGCTGAGATTTATACCCTTTTAACCTGATCTGGATAATGCCAGCGGAGGAAGAATGAATTACTTAATTATTATATTATCAATTTTATTTTTTACTAATTCTATAAAAGCAGAAAAACTAACAGTTTATACTTATGACTCGTTTGTTTCTGAATGGGGGCCAGGACCATTAATTAAAAAAACTTTTGAAGAAAAGCACAGTGTCGATTTAGAATTGATTGCAGTTGATAGTGCTGCGACACTTTTAAATAAAGTAATATTAGAAGGTTC
Source organism: uncultured Alphaproteobacteria bacterium (assembly GCA_902586695.1). Classification (GTDB taxonomy): domain Bacteria; phylum Pseudomonadota; class Alphaproteobacteria; order HIMB59; genus CACPNW01. Next base: position 405 of record CACIIL010000057.1, read on the forward strand.
AAATACAAAGGCTGATATTGTTTTAGGTTTGGATATGAATTTATTTAATTCAGCTGAAAATTCTGAGCTTTTTACTGCTCATAATTTGAACAATATTAATGAAAAATTTAATTTACCAATAGAATGGAACAGTGAAATTTTTGTTCCATATAATTATGGTTATTTTGCATTTGTTTATAATAACAAAAAGATAAAAAATCCTCCTAAGTCTATGGATGAACTTTTGAATATTACTGATGCGAGAATAGTAATTCAAGATCCAAGAACTTCTACACCAGGTCTAGGTTTGTTAACATGGATGAAAATTCTTTATGGAGATAATACTCAAGAGAATTGGTCAAAATTAAATAAAAAAATTATATCAGTTACTAAAGGCTGGACAGATGCATATTATAATTTTTTTATGGCAGGAGAAGCAGATATTGTTTTAAGTTATTCAACTTCACCTGCTGCTCATGTAATGTTTGAAGAAAATTATGATATATCAGCATCTATATTTGAAGAAGGAAATTATCTTTCTGTTGAATTTGCAGGTATATTAAAATCATCAAAAAATAAAAAAATAGCTAACATTTTTTTAGATTTTATGCTCTCTGATGATTTTCAAAAAGTAATACCATCTACAAATATTATGTATCCGGTAACAAATATAAAACTACCTGATGCTTTTAATGAATTAGAAATACCAAAAAAAGCATTACAATTAAATCCAAAAGAAATAAGTGACTATAAAGATGAGTGGATAAATGAGTGGCTTAATGCTTCTTAAAAAAATTGTATAGACCTTATAATTACATTGTATTAAGTTTTTTTTTCTTAATACTTCTATTTCCTTTCTTGGGTGTTTTTTCTAAAATAAGTTACGATTTTGTTGAGATAAGTAATTTTTTAAGAAATAACTATACGCAAAGAATTATTTTCTTTTCATTATATCAAGCTTTTTTATCTGCTTTAATAAGTTGTGTATTAGCAATTCCTTTCGCTCTATCTTTAAATCGTCATAAAGATTTAAAATTTATTAAAATTATTGTTTCTTTATGTGGCTTTTCATTTGTCATTCCATCAATTTTAATTGTCTATTCAGTTATAAAAATTTTTGGATACAATGGATTTTTAAACACATATTTTAATTTTTATGATTTGATATCTATAGATAACATCTACGGATTAAAAGGTATTCTAATTGCTCATATTCTTCTTAATACACCATTTGCAACAAGATTATTTTTCCAAAACTTAAATAATATTCCAAATAAATATTATGAAATTTCTAGTTCACTAAATATTAATTCTATTGGAAATATTTTGAAATTAGAAATTCCTGTTATAAAACAAAATTTGTTTGCTGTTTTTTCAATAATTTTTTCACTATGTTTTTTGAGTTTTGCAATTGTAATGGCACTGGGTGGCGGACCTAGAAATTCAACTTTGGAAGTTGCTATTTATCAATATGCATTGTTTGATCTCAATTTTAATAAAGCAATTATTTTGAGTTTTATACAAATTACAATTTGTATTTTTTTTATTTCGATTGGTTTTTATAGATTTAGAGGTTCAAATTTTTTTGAAATAGGAGATGCAACAAATAAACACCCTCATAAAGATGAAGTTT